>JAEZFI010000243.1 GCA_023437745.1 Actinomycetes bacterium | reverse complement strand
CCCCCCCCCCCCCCCCCCCCCCCCCCCCCCCCCCGAAACCGGAGCTCGGTCGAGGCGGAGCGTCAGTCGTCGTCGCCGGGCACGAGGCCGAGCGGGATCGCGCCCTCGTCGATCACCTCGTCGCCCTCGTCACGGTCACGGGCCAGGTACGTGGCGCGGCTCACCATGTTCGACGCCGGAGGGGACGCCAGCACGTGCAGCACGGCGGCGAGCACCACCGAGGTGATGTCGTTCGCCTCTCGAAGGTTGATGGCGACGCCGCCCATGACGAGCAGCACCCCGAGCGTCGACGCCTTCGCGAGCGCGTGCATCCGGGCGAGCGGATCGTCGAAGCGCAGCACGCCGACCGCGCTGAGCAGGACCAGGAGCGCACCGCCCAGGGCGATGACCTCGCCGATCATCCGCCGCGCCGTTCGATGAACCGGGCGATCATGCCGTTGCTGATCGGGCCGACGAGCGCGATCGCGACCAGCGCCGGCAGGAACGAGCCGTCGTGGCTCTGCGCGGCGTGCACGGCGATGGCGCACATCCCGACCAGCGTGAGCCCGTTGAGGGAGAGGACACGGTCGGCGAGCGACGGGCCGAGGGTCAGGCGCAGCGCAAACCCTGCCGCGGCGAGGGCGAGGACGGCGTAGGTGGCCTCGATCACTGGGGACCTCCGGTGTCGTTCGGTTCGGCCGTGGCCTCGATGGTCGCGGCCGGCAGGACCTCGGTGTGCGGGGGAAGGCCGAGCGCCGCGACCACGAGGTCCTCGAGCTGGGCGATCGCGTGCCGGGCCTCCTCGAGATCGTCGAGGAGCAGGAAGTGGACGTAGACCACGGCGGGATCCCGCGTCGCCTCGACCGTCATCGTGCCGGGCGTCAGCCCGATGATGTTGGCGATGAAGGCGATCACCTCGTCGGAGGGGTGGCGCACCCGGTAGGCGAGCACCCCGGTGCGGACCTTCGACTCACGGGCGAGGATCTCCCGGGCGACCAGCACGTTCGAGGTCAGCAGCTGACCCACGATGTAGAGCAGCAACCGGGCGACCCCGAGGGGGTTCGGCCGGATGGTGGAGGCGGTCGACCGCTCGAGCGGGAACGCCGTGAGGAGCACGGCGGCCACGGCGATCCCGCTGAGCACGTTGGCCAGCGACGCCTCGCCCCACGCGAGCAGCCAGAGCGTGGCGAGCGCGACGAGTCGCACGAGGTAGCTCATCGTCCCAGCACCTCGTGGACGTACCCGCTCGGGTCGAGGAGCTCCCGCGCGGTGCGCTCGCTGAACGAGTAGATCGGGCCCGCTGCGGCGGCGATGCCGAGGCTGATCACCAGGAGCACCGCAGTGGGGATCACCATGCCGAGCGGCCCACCCCAGCGCGAGGGCTCCGGCACGGGGCGCGTGGGCGGCGAGACGTCCTCGGCGGGGTTCCAGAACACGCCGGCCCAGATGCGGATCATCGAGAGCAGCGTGAGGAGAGAGACGACGAGGCTCACGCCCACGATCGCCCACTGCCGCGACTGGATGCCCGCGTCGACCAGCGCGAACTTCGAGACGAACCCCGAGAGGGGCGGCACGCCGGCCAGGCTCAGCGCCGAGAGCAGGAACAGCGCGGCGAGCACCGGTGCCGTCCTGACCATCCCTCCGAGGCGGGTCAGGCGGCTGGACCCGCCCGCACGTTCGATCAGCCCGCCGGCGAGGAAGAGCGTCGTCTTCACCACGATGTGGTGGACCATCGAGAACACCGCTGCGGCCACGCCGGCGACGGTGAAGAAGGCCAACCCCATCACCATGTAGCCGATCTGGCTCACGATCGTGAAGGACAGGATCCGCTTCACGTCGTCCTGCGCGATGGCGCCGAGCACGCCCACCACCATCGTGAGGCCGGCGATCCACAGCAGCAGGGTCCCCGGTCGGGTGTCCTCGGGGAAGAAGAGGGTCTGCGTCCGGATGATGGCGTAGATGCCCACCTTCGTGAGCAGGCCTGCGAACACCGCGGTGATCGGCGACGGGGCCGTCGGATAGCTGTCCGGGAGCCAGAAGAACAGCGGGAACAGCGCCGCCTTGATCCCGAACACGACGATGAGCAGCACCGCGAACGCCGATCGCACACCGGCCGGCAGCTCGCCGATGCGCTCGGACAGATCGGCCATGTTCACCGTGCCGGTCGCCGAGTAGAGCAGCGCGAGGGCCGTGACGAACAGCGTCGACGCGAGGAGGGAGATGACGATGTAGGTCATCCCCGATCGCACCTGCTCGTGCTTCCCGCCCAGCGTGAGGAGGACGTAGCTGGCGGTCAGCATCATCTCGAAGGCGACGAACAAGTTGAAGAGGTCGCCGGTCAGGAAGGATGCCGAGACGCCCGCTGCGAGGACCAGGTAGGCGGACTGGAAGCCCACGTGGTTCCGCTCGGCGCCGGGCTCGCCGATCGCGTAGACGAGCACGCCGAGCAGCATCGCGGTGGCGATGAGCACCATCACCGCGGCGAAGCGGTCGGCCACCAGCGTGATGCCCATGGGGGCCGACCACCCACCGGCGCGGGCCACGATCGTGCCGTTGCGGTCGACCTCGACGAGGAGGACCCCGGCGACCGCCGTGACGGCCGTGAGGATGCTCACCCCGATGATCCGCTGGAGCGAGCGGTAGCGCCCGGCGAGGACCGAGAGCGCAGCGCCGACGAGGGGGAGCACGATGGGGATCGGGACGAGCCAGCTCATGGTTCGGGGTCTCCGATCCCGTCGGTCATGGACTCGCTCTGGTCGTCGATCTCCTCGTCGAGCGTCGCGCTGGTGGCGACGGCCCGGTCACCGACGTCGTCCTCGACCTCGTCGTCGTGGGTGAGGAGGAAGCTGCGAAAGGCGAGCGCCAGCAGGAGCGCGCTGACGGCGAAGGTGATGACGATCGCCGTGAGGGCGAGCGCCTGGGGCAGCGGGTCGCTGAACGAGGCGGGGTCGTCGTTGCCGATGAGCGGCGGGCCACCCCGGCGGCCGGAGGTGATGAGGAGGATGTTGGCGCCGTGGGTCAGGAGCCCGAGGCCGATGATGATGCGGCTCAGCTTGCGCTGCAGGATCAGGTAGGTGCCGACGCCGAAGAGGATCGCGGCGGTGGCGGCGAGCACGACGGTCATGCCGGTGCCTCCGCGGGGTCGTCGCCGAAGGCCTCGAACACCATGAGCACCACGCCGACGACCGTCAGGTACACGCCGGTGTCGAAGGCGAGGGCGGAGCTCAGGCTGGTGGGACCGAGCAGCGGCACGGTCACCTTCGCGTAGGCCACGTCGAGCACGGAACCACCGACCAGCAGCGGGAACCCGGCGGTCACGGCGGCGAGCAGGAGTCCGACGCCGAGCACGGTCCACGGCTTGAACCGGGAGCGCCCCCGCACCTCGTCGATGCCCCCGGCGATGTAGCGGAGGGTGATGGCGGAGCCCGCGAGCAGTCCGCCCACGAACCCTCCACCCGGCTGGTTGTGGCCGGCGAACAGCATCCACAACGACGCCATGAGCACCGCGTGGAAGATGACCTGCACCACCACGTCGACGAACACGATGCGCTGGACCCGGTCACCCTCCGGCGCCCGCTCGTAGGTCACCGCTGCGCCGAGGCGGGCGTGCTTGCCGTCCGTCTCGTGGGTGACGCGCCGGCCGACGCGGGCGAGTGCCACGGCGCCGATGGACGCCACTGCGAGCACCGTGATCTCGCCCATCGTGTCCCATCCGCGGAAGTCCACGAGGATCACGTTGACGACGTTGCGTCCGTGCCCGTCGGGGAGCGAGCGCGCCACCATCTCCTCGGAGACCGGCGTCCCGTCGCGCGTGCCCCCGGCCACGATGGCGAAGACGAACACCATCAGCCCGACCAGCGTGGCGACGACGAGGCGGACCGCCCGGCGACGGCTGGTCGACTGGTGCTCGAAGCGATCCGGGAGCCGCCGCAGGACGAGCACGAAGGCCACCGTGGACAGGGTCTCGACGGCGACCTGGGTGAGCGCGAGGTCGGGTGCGCCGTAGACGAGGAACAAGCCGGCCATCGCGTAGCCGGCTGCGCCGAGGAAGATGGCGGCGGAGAAGCGCCGGCGCACCACGGCGGCGCCGAGTGCCGCCACGAGCAGCATCGCGGCGATGGGCAGGTCGGAGAGCTCGGCGAACCGTGGCCAGCCCGGCCAGTCCCAGGACAGGAGCAGGACCGTGATGGGGAGCAGGGCGGCGGTGGCCAGGATCACGCCGGAGTAGACGGGCAGCGAGCCGTTCTGGACGACGGCGGTCATGCGGCGGGAGGTGCGTGCGAGCAGGCGGAGCAGGGTGAGGTAGACCGCCTCGCCCCTCGGCACCGCCCGGCCGGCGGCCAGCACCCGCTGGGTGCGCCGGTTGAGCACCGAGATCACCCAGCCGCCGGCCAGCGTCACGGCCGACAGCGCCAGCGGCAGGTTGAGCCCGTGCCACAGCGCGAGGTGGGTCACCTCGGCCGCAGCGTGCATCGATCGGGCGGCGGTGGTGACGACGTCGTCGAGCAATCCGGGGACGACGCCCAGGACGAGCGAGGCCGCAGCGAGCAGCACCACCGGGGCGACGAAGCGCGTCGACGGCGGCGGTGGCGGGGCGGCTTCGACAGCACGCCGCCTCGGCGCGACGAACGCGCCCCAGTAGAAGCGGGCGGAGTAGGCGACGGTCAACATCGAGCCGGCCACGACGAGCGCCAGCACGAGGCCGCTGCCGCTGAACGCCCCGTCGTCGAGCGCGGCGTAGGCCTCCTCCTTGGCGATGAAGCCCTCGATGAGCGGCACGCCGGCCATCGACGCGAGCGCGACCAGCGCGGCGAGCTCGGTGCCGCGCCAGCGGCCGGTCAGTGCAGGGATCTCCCGGATGTCGCGGGTCCCGGTCTGGTGGTCGATGATGCCGACGACCATGAAGAGGCACGCCTTGAAGACGGCGTGGGCGACGATCAGCACGCACCCGGCGGTCGTCGCGGCCTCGGTGCCCGCGCCGAACAGCACGACCATCAGGCCGAGCTGGCTCACGGTGCCGAACGCGAGGAGCAGCTTGAGGTCGTGCTGCCGCAGCGCGCGCAACCCGCCGGCGATCATCGTCACCAGGCCGACCGTCAGCACCGCAGGGCGCCACATCGACACGAGGGCGAAGATCGGGGCGAGGCGAGCGATGAGGTAGACGCCCGCCTTCACCATCGTCGCCGAGTGCAGGTAGGCGCTCACCGGGGTCGGGGCGGCCATGGCACCGGGCAGCCACGCGTGGAACGGGTACTGGGCGGATTTCGTGAACGCGCCGAGCAGGATCAGGACCAGCGCGGCCGTGATCGCCCCGCCCTCCGGCATCGGTCCGCTGGCGATCTCGCTCAGCCGGAAGGTGCCGGCCCGCTGCCCGAGGATCACGAACCCGCCGAGCATCGCCAGCCCGCCGGCGCCGGTGACGAGGAGCGCGTGCAGCGCGGCCGCCCTCGCGTTCCGGTCCGTGTGCTGGTTCCCGATGAGGAGGTAGGAGGTGATCGACGTCAGCTCCCAGCACGTGTAGATGAGGAGCAGGTGGTCGGCCTGGACGAGCCCCACCATCGAGCCGGCGAAGAGCACGAGCAGGCCCGACAGGCGCCCGAGGTCGCGCGACGTGTCGGAGAAGTACGACGCGGCGTAGACCATCACGAGCACGCCGATGACGCTGACGATCAGGGTCATGGTGGCGGCCAGGCCGTCGAGCCGCAGATCGAGGCTCAGCCCGAGGCCGCCCACCCACGAGCGGTGCTCCTCGACGATCTCGCCGTCGAACAGCTGGGGGAGCCTGGTGGCGACCCAGATCGCCGTGGCGACGGGTGCGGCCGCAGCCACCAGGAACGCTCGGGGACCGAGCCGTCCACCGGCGACGACGAGGGCGATCCCGACCAGCGCGAAGACCGCCAGGAGGGCCGTCACGGCTGCGCTCCGCTCGGCCGGACTCGTCCCGTGTCTCCGGTCGTCGGCTCGATGCCGTGGCGGGGACGGGAGTCCATGTGCGCCCGGATCCTACAAGGCTCACCCCGACGTCATGTTTCGGGACTCCCGTCATCTCGCGCCGATGGTGGGCGGCGCGTCGATGCGCGGCGAGGCCCGGGCCCGATGGGCCCGGGCCTCGAGGCGCTCAGCCGGCGGCGAGCTCAGTGGTGGTCACGCCGATACATGAGGATCGTGCCGACGGTCAGGAGGATCACCGCCCAGCCGCCGAAGACCAGCGCGTACTGGGAGCGTGCGAGCTGGTCGGCGATCACCACCGGCGGCTCGAAGTGCTCGCCGGCGTCCAGCAGCCGGTAGCCGGCGCTGAAGGGCAGGAAGTGGACGACGCCGTCGGGCAGCGCCGGGGCGAACAGGCTCTCGATCACGAAGGACCACATCAAGAGGCCGGAGATCGCTCCGGCGCTGTGCCGGACGATCATGCCGACGCCGAGCCCGATCACCGCGGCGAGTGAGGTGTAGAGAAGCGCCCACAGGGTCCGGGAGACGAGCGCCGACGCCTCGCCTGCGTCGACGCCGCCGAGGACGGACCCCGCGTAGCCGGCGGCGAGCGCCATCGTCGTCTTGGCGGACACGATCACCCAGCGGGCGGGACGCGCCGTGAGGGTGACGGCGAACGTGCCGTGCTGCGCCTCGCCCGTGAACATCAGGATCCCCGTGACGACCGCCAGCGTGGCGACGAGGGGCAGCGGGTAGATGTTCAGCTCGGACGCCGTCATGCTCGGGTCGGTCGAGGACATCGCCAGGGCGAAGGCGACGAGTCCGGCGATGCCGGCGGCCACCGCGAGGACCACCTTGTTGGTGCGGAGCGTGCTCAGCTTGATCCACTCGCTCCGCAGCGCCGAGGGGAGGTCCCCGACGTCGTCGCGGTGGGTGCGGACGGCGAACCGGCCGTCGGGTTCGGTGACGCCGGTCGTGCCGGTCGGGCTGGTGGGGATCGTGGAGAGCATCGTGCTGGTCATCGTTCGGTTCCTTCTCGTTCGGGTCGGTCGTGCGGGGTGGTGTGGGTGGTGTGGGTCTGCGGGTCAGGCGGAGGTGAACTCGGCGACGGCGCCGGTCATGTCGAGGAGGCTGTCCTCGAGTGACTGGGCGATCTCGGTGAGCTCGACCAGGCGGATCCGGTGCTCGAAGGCGAGCTGGGAGACCGCAGCCTTCGTGGTGCCCTGGACGACCAGCCGGTCGCCGCTGGCCTCGACGACCGCGCCCTCGGCGGCGAGCACCCGGGCGAGGTCGGCGGGCTGGGGCGTCTCGACGACGACCGTCGCTGCCTGCCGGGCGGTGATGGCCTGGACGGACTGCGCCGCGAGGAGTCGGCCGGCGCCGACCACGACCAGGTCCTGGGCGAACATGCTCAGTTCGCTGATCAGGTGGCTGGACACGAAGACCGTGCCGCCACGGGCGGCGAACTCGCTGAGGTGGTTCCTGAGCCAGCGGATGCCGTCGGGGTCGAGGCCGTTCGAGGGCTCGTCGAGCAGGAGGACCTGAGGGTCGCCCAGGAGTGCACCGGCCAGGGCCAGGCGCTGCCGCATGCCGAGTGAGAAGCCTCCGGCGCGCTGGTCGGAGGCGGTCTCGAGCCCGACCTCGGCGAGGACCTCCTCGACCCGGCCCGGGCGGATGCCGCTCATCGCTGCCATGGCCCGCAGGTGGTTCCGCGCCGTCCGGCCGGGATGCATGCACCGGGGGTCGAGGACCGACCCGACGACTCGCGCCGGGTGGCGGAGGTCGGTGTAGGGGACGCCCTCGTAGCGGACCTCGCCGGCGTCGGGCGGGGTGAGCCCGACCATCATCCGCATGGTGGTGGACTTCCCGGCCCCGTTCGGGCCGACGAAGCCGGTGACCCGGCCGGCGCCCACCGTGAAGGTGAGGTCGTCGACGGCGGTTCGCTGTCCGTACCGCTTGGTGAGTCCGTTGACGGTGATCATGTCGTTGCTCCTGATGGGTGGTCGGTGGATGGGTGAGAAGTGGGGTCGTCGGTGCCCGGCTCGCCGCCGAGGCGGGTGACGGCGAGCAGTGGGATCCCGAGGTCGCGGAGCTTCTGGAGCAGCCCGTGCAGCGCTGCCTGGTCGACGACGGGGCCGCGGAGGGCTGTCGTCCCGTCCCCCTCGTCGGTCAGGCTCAGGCCGTCGAACCAGGCGGCCCACCGGGCCCCGAGGCGACCGCCGACGCGGATCTCGTACCGAGGGACGTCGCGTCCCGTCGCCGGGTGTCCGATCGACGGCTGGCGGGTGGGGTCGTCCGTGCTCACGTGAGGAACGTACGAACGGACCTGGTGAGCCCACATCACACGATGTGGTGATTGCGGTGGTGATCAGCGGCGCGGGGTCGGCGGGCCGCCGGGTCTCAGAGCCCCAGCTCCGCGGCGCGGCTCACCGCTTCACGCCGGTTGTTGACCCCGAGCTTCGTGTAGATGTGCTTGGTGTGGGTCCGCAGCGTGTTGAGCGAGACCAGCAGTTCGCGGGCGATCGCGGGTCCGCTGAGATCGCTGCGCAGCAGCCGGAGCACGTCCAGCTCGCGCTCGCTGAGCTCATCCGGCTCGATCGGGCCCGGTCGCCGCACGGACGCGGTCGCGGGGACCTGCGCGAGGAGCCGCTCGGCACGACGGCCGGCGTCGCCGGTGAGCGACCGGAGCACGGTCGTCATGTCGGCTCCGCCGTCGAGGAAGGTCCGTGTCCAGCCTTCGGGCTCGGCCCGGCGGAGCGCGTCGTCCAGGGCCGTGGTCGCGGCCCCCTGGTCGCCGGCGGCGTGGTGGGCCAGGGTGAGCAGGACCAGCACCTCGATGGCCGTGCCGTCCCGGTTGCCTTCGTCGGCGGCGGCGAGCAGGCGCCCCAGCAGCTGCGTCGCGGGGACGAGGGCCTCGGGGTGACCGCGCGACGCCCGGGCCAACAGGACCCGGGCGAGGGTGACGTGTTCGAACTCGCGCACGTACGTGAGGTCGTCGTCGACGGCGACCCGCACCTGCGTGGCCCACCGGCCTGCGGCGTCGAGGTCCCCACGCTCGGCGGCGAGCCGCGCCTTCATGGCCGAGATCGGGCGGACGCTGGGGGAGTAGTCGGTGTCGTATCGGGCCTCGGCCTCGTCGAGCAGGTCGAGGGCCCCGTCGAGATCGCCGGTGGCATGCCGCAGGAGCGCGGTGGCGACCCGCCATCGGTAGGGGTGCTGCGGAAGGCCCATGTGCTCGCCGAGGTCCGCCCCGGCCCTGAGGTGTCCGGCGGCGGCGTCGAGCTCGTTGCGTTCGATCGCCAGCCCGGCCAGTCCGACGTGCATGTCGGCGGCGCCGCGGAGACCCGGGTGCTCGCGGGTGTGCCGGAGGGCCGCGTCGAAGGTCCGCTGTGCGGCGACGAGCCGGCCCTGCGTGATCTGGAGGTCGGCGAGGGCGAGCGAGCAGCCCATGAGGTCGGGCAGGTAGCCGCCCGCCTCGAAGCGTGCGATCGCCTCGGCGTAGCGCTCCCGCGCCGCGTCGAGGTCGCCCTGACCCCAGTGTGCGAGCCCCAGCAGCGCTGCCGCCGCGCCTCGCTGGAGGAGGTCGCGCTCGTCGGCCAGTTCCAGGATCCGCGACGCGTGCTCGAGGGTGGCCTCGGTGTCCCCGGCGAGGAGGGCGAGGCCGGCGCGGTGGACGGCGACCATGGCCGGGAGCCGGCGGTGCGCCTCCGGGTCGACGACGATCGGTGCCGCCGTCCCGGCGAGGGAGGCCTCGATGCCGTCGAGCAGCCGCTCCGAACCGGTGGGGTCGCCGGTCGCCATCCGTGCGCCGACCAGCACCATGGCGAGCACGGGACGATCGGCGTAGACCGCGTCGGGAAGCGCCTCGAGCCAGCTCCGGAGCTGCCCCTCCTGCCGGTCCCGCTGCATCGTCGGTGCAGCCAGCTCGATCAGTTCGGCCGCACGCCCCGGATCGTCGCCCGCCAGGGCGTGCCCGACCGCCTCCTGCAACTCGCCATGGGCGGCGTACCAGTCGGCGGCCCGGCGGTGCAGCTCGGGCACGCGCTCGGGCTGCTCGTCGAGGAGCCGGGCGCGGAGGACGTCGCCGAAGAGGTGGTGGTAGCGGTACCAGGTGCGCCGATCGTCGAGTGCGACGACGAAGAGGTTCGACCGGTCGAGCGCCTCCAGCCGCGCTCTGGCGTCCTCGTCGCCCGTGACAGCGGCGCAGAGCGGCGCGGTCAGCCGGCTCAGGATCGAGGTCGTGAGGAGGAGGTCGCGCGTCTCGGGCGGCTGGCGCTCGAGCACCTCATCGGCGAGGTAGTCGAGGATGAAGCGGTCGTCGCCGGCGAACTCCGCGATGAACGCCCCCGGGTCGTCCCTGCCCTGCATCGAGAGGGCGGCGAGCTGGAGCGCGGCGATCCAACCCTCGGTGCGCACCTCGAGCAGCTCGATCTCCCCGTCGGCCAGCGTCAGGTCCATCGCACCGTTCAGATAGGCGGCGGCCTCGTCGGCGGTGAAGCGCAGGTCGCCGGCGCGGACCTCGAGCAGCTCGCCCCGGGCCCGCATCGCCGCCAGCGGGAGCGGCGGGTCGGAGCGGGTGGCGATCACGACGCGGACGTGGGGAGGCAGGTGCTCGAGCAGGAACCCGACGCTCTCGTGGACCTCGACGGCCTCGATCACGTGGTAGTCGTCGAGGACCAGGACCACCTCGTCGGCGGACGTGCCGAGGGCGTTGATCACCGTCGTGACGACGGCCTCGATGGAGGGGTCGGGGATCTGGAGGAGCGCGGTCGTCTCGGCCTCGAGACCCGGCACGACGGTGGACATCGCCGCCGCCACGTAGGTCCAGAACCGGGCCGGGTCGTCGTCGCGGGCGTCGAGCGAGAGCCAGGCGGTGCCGACGAGCTCGGCGAACCAGTCCGCGACCAACGTCGACTTCCCGAAGCCGGCAGGCGCCGAGACCAGCGTGAGCGCGGCGTGCCCGCTCCGCGCTGCGAGGTCGGCGAGCCGGGGTCGCTGCACGAGGTTCCGCCGGCGGCGGGGCGGGTGCAGCTTCGTGGCCAGCAACGGGTGGGCCGCCCGAGCTCCCGTCTCGTCGGACTCCCGGCGCCGCGCGCGTTCGCCGGTCGACCTCTCCACGGCGTCAGTTGACCACGCGCCCCTGACGGCGGCAACGACCGCAGTGGAGCGACGGCGACTCGCCTACTGGCAGAAGGTGGCCACGATCGTGCCGGTTCCGTCGTGGCCGGCGTTGGGGGAGTAGCCGGGAGCGGTCTTGACGACCACGATCCTCACGACGTTGCCCGACACCGTGGAACCCGACTTCGTGACCGCGCTCGAGACGACGACGCCCATGTACGAGGGCACCTGGGCAGACGGCGGCGCGCTGCTACCTCCGGAGCTCGTCCACGTTCCCCCGCACGAGGCGGAGGGGCTCGAGGTGGGCAATCCGGTGGGCTTGTCGGCGAAGCCCTTGAAGGCGGCCGGGCCCGATCCTCCGGACAGGACGTTGGACCTGGTCCACTGGTCGCCCCACCAGGTGACGGAGGTGGTCGGGCCTGCTGCCGCCGTCGTGCGATCTCCGAGGACGAACGTGCCGCCGCTCGGGAAGGCGAAGACGATGGCGGACGTCCCGGTGTCCGACGAGGGGAGGTAGTACGTATCGCCGGCGAAGCTGGCCGCCAGCGGCTGCGGGCCGAGCGGGCCGGTGAAGGTCAGTGTGCAGGTCGCTCGACCTGTCGAGTCCGTCGTCCCGGTGCAGCTCTGGCCTCCGAGCGACAGCGTGATCGTCTGTCCGAAGGGCACCGGTGCCGTCGTGCCGTCCTCCAGGACTCGCGCACTCAGCGTCACGCCCGAGCCCCCCTGCAGGATGACCTGCGGACCGGTGTAGGCGGTGGTCGTCTGTTCACGCGTGATCGTGAACGTGGAGCGTGTCGAGCTCGGCTGGTGCGTGGCGTCGCCGGCGAACGATGCCGCCAGGTCGACAGCGCCCGGAGCCTGTGTCGGGGTGATCGAGACCGATGCCGTCCCCGAGGCCGACGTCGACCCGCTGGCCGACTGGGTCCCGAGCGTGAAGTCGACGGTCTGTGCCGCAAGCGGTGCACCGCTGGTCGTATCGGTCAGCACGGCGGTGAGCTGCGCAGGGTCGTGGTAGTCGCCGGTGACCGCGCCGATGTACACGAGGGTCGTCGGCCGACGGACGACGTTCACGCGGAACGTGCTGCTCGACGTCACGGACGCGTCGGTGGTGCTCGTTCCCGTGGCGGTCAGGGTGTAGGTGCCGGTCGTCGCCGTGAGGGGCGGCGTGACCGTGAAGGCCGCCGTCGCGGTGGCGCCCGCGGCCATGGTGCGCGTGTCGGTCGTCGCGGTCCAGCCGGCGGGGAGGCCGGTGGCGGTGAAGGCGAACGTGTCACTTGCCTCACCGGTGTTCATCACCGGGACGCTGAGCACACCGGGCTCCCCCAGGATGGCGTCGGGGGTGGGGGCGTGTTGGATGCCGTAGGTGTCGACCAGCACCCCCGGACCCCTGACGTCGAAGTAGGCGCGCATGGTCGACCCGGCGTCGCCGATCGCTCGCACCGCGACCGCGGCGGGCGTGGTGTCACGCCACGGGGCGGTCATCGAGCGCGACGGCGTCTGGGGATCATCGGCGTCATAGGCATCGGCGGGTCCGCCGCCGTAGTTGTTCGGGGCGACCGCGCCGCTGGCGAGCATGAGATCGAAGCCCCGGGTGCCGATCGCCGTCTCGTCGACGCGCCAGACGATCAGGCCCTGGTCGCCGATGTTCTGGTCGTACCCGACCCGCTCGCGGTTCTCGACGAGGAAGTAGTCGTTCGTCCCGCGATCGTGGTCGTAGAGCAGGAAGCTGGTGCCCGATGTCGACCAGGTCGGTACGTCGTAGTAGCCGTCGCGGGTGACCACGGTCGGCGACGCCCAGCCGAAGTGCATCTTGTGCCACGAGTTGAAGCTGTAGTACCGGTTGGTGCCACACGTCGGGGCGGTGATGTCGTAGGGGCCGGCGATGTAGAACTGGTCGTTCGTCCCGAGCGTCTGGTGGGCGAGCTCGTGGGCGTGGGTGATGATGTTCTCCGCCGCGAAGTCGAAGGAGTACCCGCGTCCGCTGAGGTCCTTCCCGTCGACGGTGACCGCGGTGAGCGCCCGGGTTCCGCCGCAGCTCGACCCGTCGCCGGTGTCGGTCACGACGACGATGGCCAGCTCCCGCGCGTCCACCTTGCCGTCGTTGTTCGCGTCGAAGCTCGCGAAGTTCACCCACGGATCGGCTGCGGTGATGGCCTGGGCGCCCCACGGCCCGCCGAGGTCGTTCCCCGCCGTCTGGATGTCCTTCAGCAGGCCGACGGGAGCGACGACGACGCCGTCGTTGGCCGTGCCCTCCGTCTCGGTCGCCGGGGTGAAGCTGAGGCGGTTGAAGGACTCGGAGGTGTAGTAGCTGTTCACGCTCCCGAACCCGGCGCCGAAGAACTCGTTCTGTGCCGTGGCCGTGGTCACGCTGTTGGGCTGGTCGCTGAAGGTGGCGATGATCACCAGGAGCGGGCGGGGGTCGTTGCCGCTGGCCGTGCTCAGGAGGGGGCTGTGGGGCGTCGCCGAGTGCGAGAAGTCCGGCAGCGTCGACGGGTACGCCGCGGACGCCGGGGGAGAACCCACCAGGAGGGCGACCACCACCGCCATGATCGTCAGGACCGCGCCGACGCGCGGGGTCACCGAGACCCGTGCAGCGCGTCGGCCCAGACGGGATCCGCTCTCGAGCAGCCGCTTCATCGACATGATGACCCTCCCGCGCTGCGCCCCCTCTGCCTCGATCGAAGCACGCCCGTGGGGAGTCTCTGCCGGGGGCTGACGATGACCGTGGCAACGGTGGACAGGGTGTTGAGGTGAGCCTCATGGAGGACGACCGCAGTGTCAAGGGGTCCGGCTGCAATCGCGCTGCTGTGACAGGCTGCGCCGATGCAGGTCAGCCCGTCCACGCACGTCCACCTCGTCGACGGCACCTACGAGCTGTTCCGCTACTTCTTCTCGCCGGGCGGCTCGCACCGCAACGGGGCGGGGGACGAGGTGGGTGCCGTCCGGGCGGTGGTCCGCTCGATGACGGCGATGCTCGTCGACGGCGCGACGCACCTCGGCGTGGCGACGGACCACGTGATCACCTCGTTCCGCAACGACCTGTGGCCCGGCTACAAGACCGGTGAGGGCGTGGACCCGGAGCTCTATGCGCAGTTCCCGCTGCTCGAGGACGCCCTGCGCGCCGCCGGGTTCACCGTGTGGGCGATGGTCGAGGTCGAGGCCGACGACGCCCTCGCCGCTGCCGCGCAGGTCGCTGCCGGTACCGAGGGTGTGGAGCGGGTGCTGATCTGCACGCCCGACAAGGACCTCGCCCAGTGCGTGGTGGATCCGGTGGTGGTGCAGTTCGACCGGCGCGCGGGCGTCATCCGTGACGAGGCGGGCGTCCACGAGAAGTTCGGCGTCCGCCCCGAGTCGATCCCGGACTGGTTGGGGCTCGTCGGGGACACGGCCGACGGGTTCCCCGGGCTCCCCGGCTGGGGTGCGAAGTCGGCGGCGAAGGTGCTCGACCGGTACCCGCACCTCGAGGACATCCCGGCCGACCCGTCCGACTGGGAGGTCGACGTGCGGGGCGCCGCCAAGCTGAGCCTCACGCTGCGGAAGGACTACGAGTCGGCGCTGCTCTTCCGCCGGCTCGCCCAGCTGGAGCGCGACGTCGAGGTCGGCACGGTGGCCGACTGGCGCTGGACCGGCGTGACCGAGGAGTTCGCCGAGTGGGCCGATCGCCTCGACGCCCCCGAGCTGATCCCGAAGCTCGACCAGCTCGCCGCCGCCCGCGCCTGACACGGCGGGGAGTCGTCAGCCGAAGATCTCGGACAGCTCGGCCGGGGGTGCCTCGTCGAGCTGGTCGTAGGTGCACTGCGACGGGTCCTTGTCGGGACGCCAGCGCACGAACCTCGCGGGGTGCCGCAACCGCATCCCCGACAGCGCCTCGTACGCCACCTCCGCCACCAGGTCGCACCGGAGCGGGAACCAGTTCAGGTCCTTCGAGCCGTTCCACCGACTGGGAGCGCCCGGCATTCGCTGGCCCTGCTCGTGCGCCTCGGCCCTCGCCCAGTCGCTCCACGGGTGCGTGTCGCCGTCGCGGAGGGCGTGCGGCTCCAGCTCCTCGACCAGCTCAACCCGTCGCGCCGCGGTGAACGCGGACGCCACGCCGATGTTGTGGAGGACCCCGGCGTCGTCGAACAGCCCGAGCAGCAGGCTGCCCACCCCCGTGCCGTCCTTGTGGGGCCGGTACCCGGCGACGACGACGTCGGCGAGACGGCGGTGCTTCACCTTCCACTGCACGCGCTTGTCCGACTCGTAGGTCCCGTCGGCGGGCTTGGCCATCACCCCGTCGAAGCCCGCGCCCTCGAAGCGGGTGAACCAGTCGGCGGCCTGCTCCCGGTCGCGGGTGCACGGCGTGAGGTGCAGCGGCGACGCCCAGGCGGTGGCGATGCCCTCGAGCGCACCCCGTCGCTCGGCGAAGGTCTGCTCCCGCAGGTCCTCGTCGCCCAGCGCGATGAGGTCGAACGCCACGAAGGACGCCGGCGTCTCGGCGGCCAGGCGCTGCACCCGCGAGTCGGCCGGGTGGATGCGCTGGCCGAGCGCGTCGAAGTCGAGGCCGTGGTCCGTCGCCACGACGACCTCGCCGTCGACCACGCAGCGGTCGGGCAGCTGCGCCCGCAGCGGGTCGAGCAGCTCGGGGAAGTAGCGGGTGAGCGGCTTGTCGTTCCGACTGCCCAGCACGACCTCGTCGCCGTCGCGGAAGACGATGCAGCGGAACCCGTCCCACTTCGGCTCGAACAGGACATCGCCCTCGGGCAGCTCGAGCGTCGCCTTGGCGAGCATCGGGCGGAGCGGCGGTTCGACGGGCAGATCCATGTGGGCCCCTTCAGCTCGCGGGTTCGGCCCTCACACCGGCCAGGTCGTCGAGCAGGTGCTCCAGGTCGTCGTCGACCAGCAGCATCGCCCGGTTCTCACCGGAGAGGAATCCCTCGGTGACCGCGTGGTCGAGGAACGTGACGAGGTGCGACCAGTAGCCCTCGACGTCGAGCAGGCCGACCGGTCGAGGGTGCAGTCCGAGCGTCCGCCAGCACAGCACCTCGAAGAGCTCCTCGAGCGTGCCGACGCCGCCGGGCAGCGCGACGTACACGTCGGCCATCTCGTACATGACCCGCTTCCGCTCGGCCATGTCGGGGACCACGATCAGCTCGGTGACCGCGTCGTGGCCCACCTCCCACTGGAGCAGGTGCTCGGTGATCACACCGGTGACGTGACGTCCACCGGCGAGCACGCCGTCGGCCACCGCGCCCATCAACCCCACGTGACCGCCGCCGTACACGAGGTCGTGGCCACGCGCTGCGATCGCCTCGCCCAGCCGCCGGGCGGCGGTCGTGTACTCGGGGCGGACGCCGTGCTTGGCCCCGCAGTAGACGGCGATGCGCATCCGACGACGGTACCCCGGGTTCTCGCGCCCAGAGGTCGGGTGCCGCGTTCTCGGCGCGGAATGTCCCTCCACGCGGGACAGATCGCGCCCAGAAGTCGAGTCCGCCGAGAAGTGCAGGGGCGGACAATTCGGATCGATCGGCGCCGTCCGCGTACCTTTGTGGCCGTGGATCACCCCCTCACCGAACGCGTCGACCAGCTCCGGAAGCTCAAGGAACAGGCGCTCCAGCCGGGTTCGGAGCGTTCGGTCGAGCGGCAGAAGAGCCGCGGCAAGATGCTCGCCCGCGAGCGCATCCACTACCTGCTCGACGACGGCTCGTTCCACGAGCTCGACATGCTCGCCCGGTCCCGCGCCGCGAACAGCGACGATCGCCCCTACGGCGACGGCGTGATCTGCGGGTGGGGCACGATCGACGGTCGCAAGGTGTTCGTGTTCAGCCAGGACTTCACGGTCTTCGGCGGGGCACTCGGCGAGGTCTTCGCCGAGAAGATCCACAAGCTCATGGACATGGCGCTCAAGGTCGGCGCGCCGGTCATCGGCATCAACGACGGCGCCGGCGCCCGCATCCAGGAGGGCGTGGTCAGCCTCGCCAGCTACGGCGGCATCTTCTACCGGAACGTGAAGGCGTCGGGCGTCACGCCGCAGATCTCCGTGATCATGGGCCCGTGCGCCGGCGGTGCCGTCTACAGCCCGATCATGACGGACTTCATCTTCATGGTCGACCAGACGAGCTACATGTTCATCACCGGTCCCGACGTGGTGAAGCAGGTGACGGGCGAGGACGTCTCGCAGCAGGACCTCGGGGGCGCCCGGGTCCACACCAGCAAGTCCGGCGTCGCCCAGTTCGTGTCGCCCGACGACCAGTCGTGCCTCGACGACGTGCGGTACCTGATGAGCTTCCTCCCGGCGAACAACCTCGAGGAGCCGCCGGAGCTGCCCGTGGACGACCCGGTCGACCGGCTGTGCCCGGAGCTCGCCCAGATCCTGCCGGCGTCCGCGAACCAGGCCTACGACATGAAGAAGGTCATCACGACCGTCGTCGACGACGGCGACTTCTTCGAGTACGCCGCCAACTGGGCCGGCAACATCGTGTGCGGCTTCGCCCGCCTCGGCGGTCAGTCGGTCGGCATCGTCGGCAACCAGCCGATGATGATGGCCGGCGTCCTCGACATCGAGTCGTCGTCGAAGGCGGCCAAGTTCGTGCGGACGTGCGACGCCTTCAACATCCCGCTCGTGACCTTCTGCGACGTGCCCGGCTTCCTCCCGGGCGTCGACCAGGAGCACGCCGGCATCATCCGCCACGGCGCCAAGCTGCTCTACGCCTACTGCGAGGCGACCGTGCCGCGCATCCAGGTGATCACCCGCAAGGCGTACGGCGGCGCCTACGTGGTGATGGACTCGAAGTCGATCGGCTCCGACCTGTCGTTCGCCTGGCCGTCGGCCGAGCTGGCGGTGATGGGCGCCTCCGGTGCCGTCGAGATCGTCAACCGCCGGGAGCTCCTCGAGATCGAGGACCCGACCCAGCGTGAAGCCCGTCGCGCCGAGCTCATCGAGACCTACACCGAGAGCAAGTGCAACCCGTGGGAGGCTGCGGACCGGGGCTACGTCGACGACGTGATCGACCCGGCCGACACACGCGTCAAGCTCGTCGCCGGGCTCGAGGTGCTCCGCTCGAAGAAGGAGCACCTCCCGCCCCGCAAGCACGGGAACATGCCCCTCTGATGTCGACCTCGATCTCCCCGGAGCCGACGGAGGAGGAGGCCGCGGCGATCGTCGCGGCGCTCGAGACCGTCCGCCCGCGTGCCGCCGTCCGCCACTCCGACGAGGGGTCGCGCTGGCGGTGGAGCGGTCGCTGGTGGTCGAAGCCGATCCCGCTGAGCCGCGACCGGCCCTGGTAGTCGCCCCGCAGGGGGAGTGCCCGGACGGGTGCCTCGGAACCGGCCGTAGGCTGATGCCGTGAGCATCGAGATCACCACCGTGTCGGACGACGAGGCGGTGATCTTCCGCGACCGCACCCGCGCCCGGTACGACGAGCTGCGCCCCGACACGGTGCACGAGCTCGACGGCGTGGAGGTCCGCACCCTGCCCCGCCGGGGCGAGCTCCTCACCCGGTTCGCCACGGTCAACGACGTGCACTTCGGCGAGACGGTCGCCGGGTCGATGGGGCCCGACGACGAGTTCCCGACCTTCTCCGTCGACGAGGGCTCCGAGCCGTACCCGGACTTCATGAACCGCGGGGCGATCGAGGAGATGGCGGCGATCGATCCCGCTGCCGTCGTCGTCAAGGGCGACCTCACCTCGAACGGCACCGACGAGGAGTACGAAGCCTTCCGGGCTGCCTACGAGCCGGTGTTCGGTGAGCGCCTCACGGTGGTGCGCGGCAACCACGACTCGTACCACGGCGGCACCTTCGCCGCCGTCGACGTGCAGCGGGTCGACCTCCCCGGCGTGACGATCGCCGTCCTCGACACGGCCCGTCCGCACCAGGTCGGCGGCTCCCTCTCGACCGACCAGCTCGAGTGGCTCGACACGCTGGGCGCCGAGGCGGATCGGCCCGTCATGGTCCTCGGCCACCACCACGCCTGGAACGCCGGGGTCGACCCCGACGGACCCGACTTCTTCGGCATCGGCCCCGACGACTCCCGCGCGCTGGTCGAGGTGTTCGCCCGTCGGCCGCGGCTCGTGGGCTACGCGGCGGGGCACACGCACCGCAACGTCCGCCGCACGAACGCCGAGACGGGGGACGTGCCGTTCGTCGAGGTCGCCTGCGTGAAGGACTTCCCGGGCACGTGGGCCGAGTACCGGGTGTTCGACGGCGGGATCCTCCAGGTCCACCACCGGATCTCCACGCCCGAGGCGCTCGAGTGGACGGAACGGACGCGCCACATGTTCGGCGGGGTGTACCACCTCTACGCGTTCGGGCAGCTGACGGACCGTTGCTTCCTGATGGAGACCGGCTGAGCCGGCGGAAGGAGAGGGCCATGATCGAGGACACCGGTCCACGGCACGGCGCGCAGATCGACCGCACCGAGGAGTGGGAGGCGCTGCGCGCGCGGTACCTCGTCGAACGCGCCGAGCGCCCCGCCTCCACGGCGCGCGGGGTGCACCACGTCGCACTGCTCTGCACCGACGTCGAGGCGACGATCCGCTTCTACCAGGGCCTGCTGGGCTTCCCGCTGACCGAGTTGTTCGAGAACCGCGACTACCAGGGGTCGACGCACTTCTTCTTCGACATCGGCCACGGCAACGCGCTCGCGTTCTTCGACATGCCGGGCCTCGACCTGGGTCCGTACGGAGAGGTGCTCGGCGGTCTCCACCACCTCGCCATCTCGGTCGAGCCCGAGCGGTGGAGCAAGGCCCGGGCGAAGCTCGACGACGAGGGGATCGAGTACGTGCACCTCTCCGACGACTCGCTCTACTTCTCGGGTCCCGACGGCGAGCGCCTCGAGCTCATCTCGTGCGACCTGGGCGACCTGTACGGCTTGCCCGTCTGACGGAGGTGGGAGGCAACCCGGCCGATGTTCGCGCGCTCACCCGCGCATCGCGCGGCTGAGCGGGCGAACTTCGGCGGTCGTCGCTACTCGGCGGTGGCGATCTCGATGCGGTCCTGCTTCCACTCCTTCGCGGCGTCGAGCGCCAGGCCGGCCTGGTCGAGCAGCTCGTCGGTGCTGAAGGCGTGGGCGGGGTAGCAGGCGACCCCGGCCCACATGGTGTGGAGGCCATGACGGCTCGTGAGGTTGCGGCGGATGCGCTCGACGGTCCACACCGCACCGTTCTCGGGGGTGTCCTCGAGGATCACGGCGAAGCTGCCGTCGGCCATCCGGCAGGCCGTGTCGGCGTCGCGCAGCGTCTGGCGGATCGAGCCGGTCACCTTGAGCGGGTCTGCCGTGCGGCCACCGCCCTCGGTGCCGTCGACGCCGCCCTCGACCACGTCGAGCAGCGCGACGGCGACCGGCCGGAGGTGGCGCCGTGCAGAGGCGATGCGGGCGTCGAGGGCGACGCGGAAGTAGGCCTCGGAGAACAGGTTCGTCTCGGGATCGGCGAGCAGGCGGGTGTCCGACGGGTCGTACGGGCCGACGCTCGGCTCGGGGCGGGCTGGCGGGGCGGCCATCAGCTCGGCGAGGGTCTCCTGGGTGGAGTCGATCTGCCGCTGGGCCGCCTCCAGCTCCGTGCGCAGGAGGTCGGTCTCCCCCTCGGCCCGCTCCAGGCGCCGACGCAGCTCGTCCGCATCCGCCGCGAGCTGCTCGGTGTGGTGCTCCGCCACGAGGGCCATCGCCCCGGCGAGGAGCGCTGCCAGCCCGGCGACGAGGGCGAACGGGGAGGTGTCGGCAACGAGTCCGGCAATGCCCAGCAGGAGTCCGACTCCGCCGGTTGCCGCGCCGATGAAGCGTCGGTAGCTCACGTCACTCCATCGGCCCGCAGCCGGCGAACTCAAGATTTATCCCGGCCGGCCAGGGCGATGTCGAGCATGTCGGACATGATCCGGCCGAGGTCGTAGTCCTTCGGCGTGTAGACCCGGACCGCGCCGGCGTCGAGCAGCTTGGGTTGGTCATCGACGGGAATGATCCCACCTGCGACGACCGGCGCGTCGACGCCTTCCGCCCGGAGGAGGCGGATGGTCTCGGGGATCAGCTCCATGTGGCTCCCCGAGAGGATCGACAGGGCGACGAGGTCGACGTCCTCGTCGCGGGCCGCTGCCGCGATCTGGCCGGGCGTGAGCCGGATGCCCTGGTAGATGACCTCCATGCCCGCGTCCCGGGCGGCCACGGCGATCTGCTCGGCACCGTTGGAGTGGCCGTCGAGCCCGGGCTTGCCCACGAGGACGCGCGGCGGCCCGTCGGGCAGGTCCTTCACCCGGTCCGACAGCGACCGCAGCTCGGGGGAACCCCCGCCCACGCCGGCCGCCGCCGCCACGCCCGTGGGCGCCCGGTACTCGCCGAACACCTCGCGGAGAGCGCCTGCCCACTCGCCGGTCGTCCCGCCGGCCTCGGCCAGCGCGATGGTCGCCGGCATGATGTTCTCGTCGGTGCCGGCGACGCGCACCAGCTCGGCCAGCGCCTTCTCGACGGCCGACGCGTCACGCTGCGAGCGCCACTCGGCCAGCTCGGCGATCGTGTGCTCCTGCAGCGCGGGGTCGACCCGCAGGATGTTGTCGTCGCCGTCCAGCGGGGACGCCGCGGTCTCCGTGAACGCGTTCACGCCGATGACGACCTGGTCGCCGGACTCGATGCGGCGGATGCGCTCCGTGTGGCTGCGGACCAGTCGGCCCTTCATCTCGTCGATGGCCTCGAACGCGCCGCCGAGCGCCAGGATCTCGTCCAGCTCGGACTGCGCGGCGTCGATCAGCTCGTTCGTCTTCGCCTCGATGACGTGGCTGCCGTCGAAGATGTCCTCGTACTCGAGCAGGTCGCTCTCGAGGGCGAGCACCTGCTGCATCCGCAGCGCCCACTGCTGGTCCCACGGGCGGGGGAGCCCCAGCGCCTCGTTCCACGCCGGGAGCTGGATCGAACGCGCCCGGGCCGACTTCGACAGCGAGACGCCCAGCATCTCGAGCACGATGCGCTGCACGTTGTTCTCGGGCTGCGCCTCGGTGAGCCCCAGCGAGTTCACCTGCACGCCGTACCGGAACCGGCGCGCCTTGGGGTCGGTGACCCCGTAGCGCTCGAGGGTGAGGCGATCCCACATCGCCACGAACGCGCGCATCTTGCAGGTCTCCTCGACGAAGCGGATGCCGGCGTTCACGAAGAACGAGACGGACGCGACGACCTCGCTCATCCGATCCGCAGGCACCTGACCGGAGTCCCTCACGGCGTCGAGCACCCCGATGGCGGTGGCCAGGCTGTACGCCAGCTCCTGGGCGGGCGTCGCCCCGGCCTCCTGCAGGTGGTAGCTGCAGACGTTCATCGGGTTCCACAGCGGCACGTGCTCGTTGCAGTAGGCGAACATGTCGACGATGAGCCGCCGGCTGGGCCCGGGCGGGAAGATGTAGGTGCCGCGGGACAGGTACTCCTTCACGATGTCGTTCTGGGTCGTGCCGCGCAGGCGGCGGCTGTCCACGCCCTGCTCGGCGGCGTTGGCGATGTACAACCCGAGCATCCACGCCGCCGGCGCGTTGATCGTCATGGACGTGTTCATCTCGCCGGGCGGGATCTCGGTCAGGAGCGTTCGCATGTCGCCGAGGTGCGCGACGGGCACGCCCACCTTGCCGACCTCCCCCTTCGCCATGATGTGGTCCGGGTCGTACCCGGTCTGCGTCGGCAGGTCGAAGGCGATGCTCAAGCCGGTCTGACCCTTCGCCAGGTTCGTGCGGTAGAGCTCGTTCGAGGCCTTCGCCGTCGAGTGACCCGAGTAGGTGCGCATGAGCCACGGGCGATCCTTCGCGTGCCCCGCGCTGCTGCCGCCCGTCGTGCTGGTGGAGGTGCCTGCCATCCGCACATTCTCGGCGATGGACCGGCCCCCTGCCCATTCTCTGCGGGCCGGGCCAGCTCCGCCTCCGGCTCGCCGCGCCGCTCGTTCCTCACGGCGGGGCTTCGTCGGCTGCGCTACCCGGCCTTCTCTCCGGGCCGGGCCAGCTCCGCCTCCGGCTCGCCGCGCCGCTC
>JAEZFI010000279.1 GCA_023437745.1 Actinomycetes bacterium | reverse complement strand
TCGTCGATGTCGTTGTCGGACCCGCCGCCGCCACCACCACCACCGCCGCCGCCACCGTTCGCGCCGAGTGTGCCGCCGCCACCGTTGCCGCCGTTGCGCACCCAGAGACCGCCGCTGGCGAGACCGTTCGAGGCGGTGCCTGCGCTGCCTCCCGAGCCATCGGTCACGCAGCCGGTGGCTCCGCCGACGCCGTTCCCGGCGATGCCACCGGGGCCACCACCGGCACCGCCCGTGCCGCAGCCCGCTCCCGTCAGCGTGGCGTTCGCACCGGTGAGGCCCGCCGTCGCGTTGCAGGCGCTGCCGGCGCAGACGCCGAGGGTGCAGCTGGAGTCACGAGACCCGCCCAGGCCACCGTTGCCGGCACCGGCTGCACCGCTGCCGCCCGATTGACGGCTCGTCGAGCACGTGGTGATTCCGTCGTCGCCGTTCTGCCCGGCGCCACCTCCGGCAGCCTGCGCCGTGGTGGCGCTGGCCCCGTTGGAGCCGACGTCACCCGAGCCACCGGTCCCGCCGATCACCGTGATCGTGTCCAGCGTGAGCGCCGCGGTGGAGCTCCGGACCACCACGCCGTAGCTGACACGGCCGTTCGCGGACTCGTTGGCCGCGAGGACGGTGAGGTCGGACACCACGGTCGTCACGTTGACGTTGTCGGCGAAGACGCCGGCGCTGATGCCCTTCGAGGCGTTGAAGCTGCCGTTGACGGTGGTCGTCGTCGACCCGGTCGCCGAGCCGCCGCGCAGGAAGTTCTGGCCGAAACCGCCCCGGACGTTGATCCCGTTGGCCACGGCGAAGTTGCCGTAGGTGCCGCCGGCGACGACCAGGATGCTCTTGCCGGTCGCCTGCGCACGGGTGATGCCGAAGGTGATCGTGGCGCAGGGCTCGGCGATCACCCCGCAGGTGGAGGTGTCGGTGCCGGACTGCCGCACGTAGAGGTTCGCGGTGACGAGGCCGTCGACGCCGTCGCAGTTCTGGTCGACGTTGTCGCCGAGCGAGTCGGGCGCCCCGGGGAACGTGAGTGCAGCGTGGTCGTCGCAGTCGGTGGGCGGGCTGACCCCGTCACCGTCGTCGTCGACGATCACGGTGATGACGACGGAGTCGGTGTCCGACACGCCGTTGTCGTCGGTGACCGTCAGCGTCGCGGTGAACGTGCCCGCCGAGGTGTAGGTGTGCGACGGGTTGGCCGCCGTCGAGGTGCTGCCGTCCCCGAAGTTCCACGACCGCGAGGCGATCGTCCCGTCGGGATCGGCCGAGGACGCCGAGGAGAACGCCACGACCAGCGATCGGGCGCCGCTCTGCGGCGTCGCGTTCGCCGCTGCGACCGGAGGCTGGTTGGCGATCACGGTGACCGACACCGAGGCCGTCGCCGTCACGCCGTTGTCGTCGGTGACGGTGAGCGTGGCCGTGAAGCCGCCGGGGTTCGTGTAGGTGTGCGACGGGTTCGCGGAGGTCGAGCTGCCGCCGTCGCCGAAGTCCCAGGCGTACGAGGCGATCGTACCGTCGGGGTCGGTCGAGCCCGCCGACGAGAAGGAGACGGTCAGGTCCTCCTTGCCCGTGAGCGGGGACCCGCTGGCGGCCGCGGTCGGCGCCTGGTTGGCGTTGACCGTGACGGCCACCGTCTCGCTGTCGGTGCCGTTGGCGTTGTCGGTCACGGTGAGGGTGGCCACGAAGTTCCCCGCCGCCGTGTAGGTGTGCGAGGGGTTGGCCTGCGTCGAGCTGCCGCCGTCGCCGAAGTCCCACGCGTACGAGACGATCGTGCCGTCCGTGTCGGTCGAGCCCGCCGAGCTGAAGGCCACGGTCAGTGGCTGCTTGCCCGACGTCGGGGTGCCGGACGCCGCTGCGGTCGGCGGGGTGTTGGGGATCGGCGAGACCTCGATCGTGACCTGGTCGGTGTCGGTGGTGCCGTTGTCGTCGGTGACGGTCAGGGTCGCCGTGAAGGTGCCGGCCGAGCTGTAGGTGTAGGTGGGGTTGGCGGCGGAGGAGGTGTTCCCGTCGCCGAACGCCCAGCTGCGGGACACGATCGTCCCGTCGGGGTCGGTCGAGGCGGCCGAGGAGAAGTTGATCGTCAGCGGCGCCTGGCCCGCCGTCGGGGTGGCGTTGGCGACGGCGACCGGCGCTTGGTTCGGGTTGACCGTGATGGCGACCGTGTCGGTCGCCGTGACGCCGTTGTCGTCGGTGACGGTGAGGGTCGCGGTGTAGGCGCCCGGGTTGACGTAGGTGTGCGACGGGTCGGCGACGTTGGAGGTGCCGCCGTCGCCGAAGGTCCACGCGTGCGAGGTGACGGTGCCGTCCGGATCGGTCGAGCCCGAGCCGGTGAACGCGACGGTGAGGGGGAACTTCCCGACCGTCGGGATGCCCGTGGCCACTGCCGTCGGCGGCTGGTTGGCGTCGACGGTGATCGTCATGGTGTCCGTGCCGGTGGCGCCGTCGTCGTCGGTCACCGTCAGCTGCGCCGTGTAGAGGCCCGCCGCCGCATAGACGTGGGAGGGGTCGGCGTCCGTGGAGGTGCCACCGTCGCCGAACGCCCACGCGTACGAGGCGACGGAGCCGTCGGCGTCCGTGGAGCCCGATCCGGTGAACTGGACGGTCAGCGGCTCCTTGCCCGACGTGGGCGTCGCAGCGACGACCGCCGTGGGCGACTGGTTCACGGCGCCCACGTCGATCACGGCCGTGGCGGAGCCGCTGGCCCCGGCGTTGTCCTTGACCGTCAGCGTCGCGGTGAACACGCCCTGGGCGGTGTAGGTGTGGGTGACGTTCGCGCCGGTGGTGGCGACCTCGGCGGGCGAACCGTCACCGAAGTTCCAGGTCCACTCGGTGATGGCGCCGTCGGAGTCGGCCGAGCCGGCGGCGGACAGCGTCACCTCGAGCGGCGCAGGGCCGCTGTCCGGGGACGCAGCGATCACGGCGACGGGCGCGGCGTTGCCGCCGGGCGTCGCCGGCGGGACGCAGGCTGCGGCCACCAGGCCGAGCACCCCCACCACACCGATCACTGCACCTCGAACGTGCCGCATCACGAACCCCCTCCGTGACCGCCCTCGCCCAAGGGGGTCCCGACAAGTCTGACCACGGGTGGTGCACTCCGCAAGGGGTGGATTGCTGGCGGCGACCCCGCTGCGCCGGAGGCGCGATCAGACCCCCCGGGCCACCATGAGGATCGCGCCGAGGGTCCCCGCCATGGCGGCTGCGATGTTGTTGCCGAGGCGCTCGCCGAACGCCGGTCCGAAGAGGTCGCCGGGGGTGAGGGCGCCGGCGGGTGGCGGGCCGCCTGCGGCGTTCGCAGGTGTCCGGTCCTCGTCGTGCTCGACGGCGAAGCCCGCCTCGCGCAGCAGCGCCGCGTACCCCTCGCGGGTCTCGATGAAGGAGGACGCCTCGCTGTCGGCCCAGGGGAGCGGGTAGGCCACCTCGCCGTCGCCCATCCGCATCTGCTCGTACACGGCGAAGAGCCCGCCGGGACGCAGGACCCGGCGTGCCTCGGCGAAGACGCCTGCCTTGTCGGCGATGTTCATGCCGACGTGGTTCAGCATGGCGCGGTCGAACGAGCCGTCCTCGAAGGGGAGGTCCGTGGCCGAACCGACCTCGAAGCTCACCTGGGAGGAGAGGTCCAGCCGCTCGGTGAGGGCACGGGCCAGGTCCACGAAGTCCTGGCTCAGGTCGATCCCGGTGACCCGGCACCCGTGACGCGCGGCAGCCATGCGCGCGGGCCCGCCGACGCCACAGCCCAGGTCGAGGAGCGTCGACTCGGCGGTCAGCTCCAGCTGGTCCAGGAGGTGGGCCGTCGCCGGACCGAATCCGGCGTGGAGCTGGTCGAGACCGGCCAGATCCTCGATCGTGAGTGCGTCGATGTCGACACCGGCCCGCTCCAGGGCTTTCAGCACGACGCCCTCGAGGTCGTCGCCGCTGTAGTGGTCTCGTACGAGGTCTTCCGCGTCCATGACACCTCCGGCTGGGGAGCCCCCTGGCTCCGCCGCAGTCCAGCACACGAGGCGGCCCACGGGCGGACCGTTCGAACCGTCGCCTCGCGCGTGAAATCCGGCTCACCGGCGGGCGGCGAGCCGAACCAGCCGTAGGCTGTCGGGGCTCCATCGACCACCGATGGCGCGAAATGAGGAGCTCCATGCCCGTCGAGGCCAACCCGGTGAACGCAGTGTCCTACGAGCCCGGTCAGACGGTGATCTACCCGCACCACGGTGCGTGCGTCGTGGACGGCATCATCTCCATCGACCTGTCGGGCGAAGCCACCGACTACCTCGTGCTCCGCACGACCGCCGACGACATGAAGGTGTCCGTGCCGGTCGATCGTGCGGATCAGCTCGGCCTGCGACCGCCTGTGTCGGGTGATGAGCTCGAGGGGCTGGTCGAGCTCCTGCAGCGGACCGACGTCCGGATGCCGAGCAACTGGAGCCGCCGGCTCAAGAACCACCAGGAGAAGCTGAAGAGCGGCGACGTCTACCAGGTGGCCGAGGTCGTCCGGAACCTCGCCCTGCGTCGCCGGTCCACGGAGCTGTCGGTGGCCGAGCGGGAGATGTTCGCCCATGCCCGGACGAACCTCGTGAACGAGCTGGCGCCCTCGCTGGAGATGTCGATCGAGGACGCGGGGGAGTACCTCGACGCGGTCCTCCGCGGCGAGAGCGTCGCACGCACCGCAGCCTGAGCCCACGGGGCGCCAGCGATGACGGACGTCCCGAGCGAGCTCATGTCCGTGCCGAGCCGTCTCGGCGCGTCGGCCCGTCTGGACGGCTCGCGCCTGGTCATCGACGTCCTGCCCCAACCGGCCACGCTGCACCACGGCATCGTGCGGGCCAGCGTGCTGTCCTTCGCCGTGGACGCCGTGGCGGGGATCAGCATCGACCAGGACCCCACGCTGTGGGCCTTCACCACCGACATGTCGGTGCGGATGCGCCCGGTCCCGGCGCCGGACTGCATCAGCGCGGTGAATACCGTCCTGCGGGAGGGCCGGCGATCGGTCACCTGCCGGGTCGACCTCCACGATCCGGCGGGAGGCCTCGTCGCCGCTGGCGCCATCGGCTTCGCCAAGGTGCCCCGCAAGGACAGCGATCCGCCCAAGCCGGCGCTCACCCCGGAGGACGCCGCGGTGGTGTTCCGCGACCTCGGAACCCTGTCGCTCCCGCTCCGGGACGAAGCGGGCATCGAGGTGGTCGACGCCGCCGAGGGGATCGTCGAGGTCGAGGTGGTCCCTGCCCTCCTGAACCCCGCCGGCACCCTCCAAGGGGCGATGGTGATGCTGCTCGCGGAGTGCGCCACCGAGGAGGTGGCGGCGTCGCGGGCCGATGCGCCCGTGGTGGTCACGGAGCTGGACGTCCGCTACCTCGACAAGGCTCGGAGCGGCACGGTCCGCACGCGCACCCGCCGGCTGGGCGACGCCGCCGACGACCCCGTCCAGGTCGAGCTGGTCGACACCGGGACCGGGCGCGTCACCGCGCTGGTGCACGCCCGCGCCACGATCCTCCGCTGAGGCGCGACCTACGCCGAGACGGCGACGCCGAGCGAGTCCGCCCCGAGGATCTTCGGCGCACCGTGCTCGTAGAAGGTGTCCAGCTCGGCGAGCGTGAAGCCGGCCGCCGTGAGCATCTGCGGGATCTCGCGGGTGAGGTGACAGCCACCGGCGACCCGCTGCTGGATCGGCTCGAGCCGGTGTTGCCACCGCTGGACGCCCTCGTCGGGCGCCAGCCCGTGCTCGACGAAGTGCAGGGTGCCGCCGGGCCGCAGGACGCGGCGCACCTCGGCCAGCGCGATGCCGGCGTCGGGGATCGTACACAGCGTCCACGTCGACAGCGCGACGTCGCAGCTGTCGTCGGCGAGCGGGATGGCCTGCCCGTCGAGGCCCGTGCGCTCGACCGGGATGGGCGACTCGCTCCTGCGCCGCTCCGACAGGCCCCACCCCACGTCCGAGGGCTCGACGGCCGCCACGCCGTCGACGGCATCGGGGTAGTGAGGGACGTTCAGCCCCGATCCGAACCCGAGCTCCAGGACCCTTCCGTGGAGCCCCGCGCAGACCCGCTTGCGGAGCTTCGCCGACTCCTTCGTCCCGCACGCCACGTCGATGAGACGTGGCAGCACGTGCTCGCCGTAGAGACCCATCGCGACCTCCTGGGGTGACGCCGGGACTCCACGTTCCCACCCCGGAGCGGCCTCGGCGACACCGCGAACGACTACGTTCCGTCCACCCCTGGAAACCGAGGCGCGCGTGAACCCCGTCATCCCCCTGCACGAACTGCTCGGACTGGAGTTCGATCGCCCTGACGAGGGGTCGAGCGTCGCCGAGGTCCGCATGCCCGTCCGACCCGAGGCGTTCGGGTTCACGGCGAACCTCCACGGCGGTGCGATCGCCACGCTCGTCGACCTGGCGTGCGCCCTGGCGGCGGCCCGCCGCAGCGGCTTCGACCCCTTGGTCGAATCGCTGGTGACGGCCGACATGCACGTCCGCTACCTCGGACGTCCCCGAGGCGACGTGGTCGTCGCTCGGGCGGAGGTGGTGCGGGTGGGGCAGCAGCTCATCGTCGTCGAGTGCAAGGTCGTGGACGGCGACCACATCATCGCGACGGCGGACTTCTCGATGATGAAGGTGCCGCTGCGCCGGCCGCTGACCCCCGGTGTCGAGACCGTCCCGGGGGATCCCGAGCTCTGAGCGGGCGGGCGCGGGACGCGCCTGCGTCCGGGGCTTGCGCCCGAGGCCCCGTGGGTCGAACATGTGTTCGTGCCATCGACCGCCTCGATCCTCCATGCGGACCTCGACGCGTTCTTCGCGTCGGTCGAGCAGCGGGACGACGAACGGCTCCGAGGGAGGCCGGTCGCCGTGGGCGGCGGTGTGGTGCTCGCGGCGAGCTACGAGGCCCGCGCCTACGGGGTGCGAGGCGCGATGGGCGGCGGCGAGGCGCGCCGACGCTGCCCCGGACTGGTCGTCGTGCCACCGCGGATGTCGGCCTACACCGAGGCCAGCCGAGCCGTGTTCGAGGTGTTTCGCAACACGACCCCATTCGTCGAAGGCATCTCCATCGACGAGGCGTTCCTCGACGTGTCGGGGCTTCGCCGCGTCAGCGGCACACCCGTCGAGATCGCACAGGGCCTGCGTCGAGCCGTGCGAGCGGAGGTCGGGCTGCCGATCACCGTCGGGATCGCGTCGACGAAGTTCCTCGCCAAGGTGGCCAGTGCGGTCGGCAAGCCCGACGGGCTCCTCGAGGTCCCGGCGGGCGGGGAGCTGACCTTCCTCCATCCCCTGCCGGTGGAACGGCTCTGGGGCGTCGGGCCCAAGACCGCCGAGAAGCTGCACCAGCGCGGGCTGAAGTCCGTCGGCGAGATCGCCCGGCTGCCCGAGTCCGCGCTGGTGGCGATCCTCGGGGCGGCGTCGGGGCACCACCTCCACGCGCTCGCCAACAACCGTGACCCTCGCCGTGTCCAGCCTCGCCGGCGCCGCCGATCGTTCGGAGCGCAGCGAGCCCTCGGCCGGCGGGGTCGCACCGCTGCCGACCTCGACGCCACGCTCCTGAACCTCGTGGAGCGCGTCACCCGGCGCATGCGGGACGCCGGGCGGGTGGGACGCACCGTGATCCTCCGTCTGCGGTTCGACGACTACACCCGGGCGACCCGGTCCGCCACGCTCCCGGCCGCGACGTCGACCACGGCGGGGATCCTCGAACCGTGCCGCCGGCTGCTCGCCACGGCACAGCCGCTGATCGAGCAGGGCGGTCTGACCCTGCTCGGGATCGCCGTCACCAACCTCGACGGTGACGAGGCGGTGCAGCTGGAGCTCCCCTTCGGCGGGCATCCGCCCGAGGCGCTCGACAGGGTCATGGACGAGGTCCGTGACCGGTTCGGCTCCCGGTCCGTCGTCCGCGCGGTGCTCCTCGACCGCGACCCCGGCGTCAGCATGCCGACGCTGCCGGACTGATCGGGCCGGACCGCCCGGACCGCCCGGACCGCCCGGATTGGCGAAGCTGGCGGTCGCAGGTGCAGGTCCGAGAGACTTCCTCCGTGCTCGTCAGCGTCCTTGCCGCCCTGGCCTCGACGGTCTTCATCGTGCGGCTCCTCCCGCAGCCGTTCCGGCTCGCCCGATCGGGGGTCGACGACGGCGTGTCACCGCTCGCCGCGCTCAACGCCGTGGTGGCGGCGGCCGCCTGGACCGTCTACGGGTTGAGCGCCGGTCTGTGGGCCGTGTGGGTCGTCTCGCTGGTCGCGCTGATCCCCGGCGTCTGGACGGTGACGCTGCTCCGCAGGTCCACGCGCCGGAGCGACGTGGCGTGGGCCTGCCTCTGGGTGCTCGCCATCGCGGCGTCGGTGCTGGTCGGGGCCGAGGGCGTCGTGCTGGCGTGCACGGTGGGCGTCACCAGCGCCCCGCAGGTGTGGAGGGTGCTCAACGACCGCCAGCTCTCGGGGGTCTCGGCCGCAGCGTGGTGGTTGGCGTGCGTCGATGCCGTGGTGTGGGGGGCGTACGGACTGGCGGTCGGCGACGGGCCGTTGATCGGGTACGGGGTGGTCCTCGGGGCGAGCGCGATCGTGGTCCTCGGCCGGCTGGCGATCCTCGCCGCGACTGCTGACACGTCGCCTGCCACGAGCCCGAACCCGGCGTTCGACGCGGGCTGACGCCGGCAGGTGCCGGCCGGTCCAGAGGGGGGAGTGGTCCCCGTCTTCCGCACCGTTGGAGCGGGCACAAAGAGCACATGCAGCACCATGTCCACGCCACCGCCCGAGGGATCGACCACGGTCACGTGCTCGACATCACCCGCCGCCTCGAGCCGTTCTCGATCCGCTCGACGGTCACCGAGCGCCGAGGTCAGGTCGAGTGGGACCTGTTCAGCGACTGCGAGTCGGCGCAGGAGATGCTGCGCAACCTGCGCTCGGCAGCGAAGCGCTCGACGGGCCGCGACTGCATCCGCAGCTGACGGCTCACCGCACCTCGGTCGCCGTGGGGCGGTGAGGCGACGCGCTCGTCGCGCTTCTGCCCCCACGAAGGTCGGAAGAGGGGCATGATCGGGGGAACCCGCCGAGGTGAGGAGGGCCCCGCATGGCCCAGTCCAGCAACACGCTCCACGAGGCCGTCGAGGACCTGCAGGCCGCCACGGTCGACCGCCACCGGGCCATCGTCTCGCTGCAGGAGGAGCTCGAGGCGATCGACTGGTACGACCAGCGGATCGACGCCACCGCCGACGAGGAGCTGCGCGAGGTGCTCCGGCACAACCGCGACGAGGAGAAGGAGCACGCGGCGATGACGCTCGAGTGGCTCCGTCGCCGCGACCCGCAGCTCGATGCGATGCTCCGCCGGTACCTGTTCAGCGACGGCCCCATCACCGACGAGGGCGACGAGGCCGGCGGGTCGCCCGCCGGACCGACCGACAACTCGCTGGGCATCGGACACCTGCGGCGGGAGGAGCTCTGATGGACCACCTGCACCGGGAGCTCGCGCCGATCAGCGCCGCGGGGTGGAAGGAGATCGACGAGGAGGCCTCGCGGACGATGCGGCACATCCTCGCCGCCCGAGCGCTGCTGGACTTCTCCGGACCGCACGGTTGGCGGCACTCCGCCGTCTCGACGGGGCGGGTCGCCCCGCTCTCGCCCGGACCGCGAGCGGGCGTGCAGGCCGCGTCACGCCAGCTGAGGCCGTTGGTCGAGCTCCGCACGGAGTTCCAGGTCAGCCGCACCGAGATCGACGCCGTGGACCGCGGCGCCTACGACCCCGACCTCTCCGCCGTCACCGAGGCCGCCAAGGCCGCGGCACTGGCCGAGGACACGTCGATCTTCCACGGCTACGCAGCGGGTGGCATCACGGGCATCACCGAGGCGTCCCCGCACGAGCCGATCACCATCAGCGACGACTACACCACCTACCCGTCGATCGTGGCGAGGGCGGTGTCGACCCTGATGACCGCTGGCGTGGGAGGCCCGTACGCCATCGCGCTCGGCCCCCGCTGCCACCTCGGCGTCGTCGAGACGACCGAGCACGGTGGGTACCCGGTCTTCGAGCACCTGCGGCGCATCCTGGGCGGACCGGTGCTGTGGGCGCCCGGCGTGGACGGTGCCGTCGTGCTGAGCACACGCGGTGACGACTACGTCATCGAGTGCGGGCAGGACTTCTCGATCGGCTACCTCGACCACACCGCCGACGTGGTGCGCCTCTACCTGGAGGAGAGCTTCACGCTCGTCATCGAGGACGCCGCTGCCGCCGTGCCCCTGGTGTACGCGGGGTAAGACTGCCGGGGTGACCGACGCCGACACGACGACCCCGGGCGTTCCGCCCTCCGAGCTGTACGACCTGAGCGGCCGCGTGGCGCTCGTGACGGGCGCATCCCGCGGCATCGGCGCGGCGATCGCTCGCGCCCTGGACCGCGCCGGCGCCCGGGTGGTGCTCACCGCTCGCGACGTCGATCGCCTCGACGCGAGTGCGGCGGAGCTGCGACACGACCCCGTCACGATCGTCGCCGACCTCGCCGACCCCGACGCGCCGGCGTCGGTCGCTCGGCAGGCGCTCGAGGCCTGCGGACAGCTCGACGTCCTCGTGAACAACGCCGCAACCGCCGCACGCATGGACACGGCCGACACCGACGCCGCCGTGATCGACCTGCAGCTGGCGGTCAACGTCAGGGCACCGATCCTGCTCGTGGGCTCGCTGGTCGACGCTCTCGCGGCGTCGGGGCGAGGCAGCGTCGTGAACCTCTCGTCGGTGTCGGGGCTGGTCGGCACACCACGGCGCGCCGCCTACGCGGCCTCGAAGGGCGCCATCGATGCGATGACGCGGTCCCTCGCCATGGAGCTGGGCCCCCGTGGGATCCGGGTCAACGCCGTGGCGCCGGGTGTCGTCGACACCGACCTCTGGGCTCGCAACCGAGCGGTTCCCGGCGTCATCGAGCAGATCGAGGCGCAGACACCGATGCGCCGCTGGGGACGGGCCGAGGACATCGCCGACGCCGTGGTGTTCCTCACGTCCGACGCTGCCCGGTTCGTGACGGCGCAGACCCTGAGCGTCGACGGCGGCATGGCCCACACGCTCGACCTGTACGGCGGCGCCGTCTGAGGGGACCTGGGCCCGCGGAGGTGGTTGAATGCGGAGAGCCGAGCGGGGGTGTGGGGATGCGTCAGCGTGCTGCCAGGTGGAACAGGGGAGTGGTGGGTCTGGTGGCCCTCGCCGCGATCGCTGTCGGCTGCTCGACACCACCGCCGCCGGAACCGCCTGCGCCGCACACGGGAGGGATCGACCCGGACGCTGCGCCAGCGGCGGAGGAGGCCCGATACGCCGAGAGCGGCCCGTACGCCGCGGGTGTGATGACGGTCGAGATCCAGCCGGGACGCAAGATGGAGGTCTGGTACCCGGCGCCGAAGGAGTCCGCCGAGGGGGTCCAGCCCGACACCTACTACATCCGTGACTTCGTGGCGCCGGCGCTCGACGCCCTCCTCGCACCGGACGTGAACCCGCCCTTCACCACGGACGGGTACCGCGGCCTCCCGGTGTCGACCGACGGACCGTTCCCGCTCGTCCTCTTCGGGCACGGCGTCATCTCGTTCCGATTGCAGTCCACGTTCCTGACGACGCATCTCGCGTCCTGGGGCTTCGTGGTGATGTCGCCGGACTACTTCGAACGCGGGCTGCAATCGATCGGCGGCACGCCCCCGGCCGAGGCGCGATCCGCCGACGAGGTCGTCCAGCTGGCACTGGCGAGCATGGAGCAGCTCGCCCACGGCGGGGCGCTGGACGGGGCCGTCGACATGTCCCGGCTGTTCCCGATCGGGCACTCCGCCGGCGGATCGCAGGCGACGCAGCTGGCAGGTAGCCGCACCGACGTGAGCTCGTGGATCTCGATGAGCTCGGGCGTGAACCTCACGCCGTCGCTGTTCGATCTCAACCCAAAGGTCCCTGCTGCGCTCAGCGACCCGGACAAGGCGGCCATGTGGATCACCGGCGAGGGCGACGGCGTGGCGCGCCTCCCCGGCGTGCAGACCGCCTACCGGTACACGGCGGGGGAGAAGAAGCTCGTGGTGATCCCGGGCGCCGGGCACAACAACGCGATGTCGGACATCTGCGAGATCGGCCGTGAGCAGGGTGGCGTGGTGGGACTCGCCCAGAGCGGAGGGCTGCCGCTGCCCGACTTCGTGATCGACCTCGCCCGCGACGGCTGCGTGTCGCCGCCATTCCTGAAGGGGCCGGAGCTCTGGCCGATCGTGCGCCACTTCGTCACGGCGGAGCTGCGCTACCGGAGTGGGCTGGATCCGGAGCCGGTCGGCCTGGGGTCCGGGGTGGTCGGCGCGTTCGGCGCTACTGCACCGACCTACGAGCACGCCGAGTAGGCCAGACCCCGTCACTCGGGATGCCGATTGTCTGAGCGAACGCGCCCATGGGTACCTCGGGGCCACGCCCGCATCGGCGGGACGGACGAGGAGGACTTCATGCCAAGGATCAGAGGACGTGCGGCAGCTGCCGCGTTGTTGAGCGGGGCACTGCTGTTCGGCACGGTGGCCTGCAGCGACGACGACGGCGACGGCGATGCGGAGCTCGAGACCCCTGACGTGACGAGCCCGGATCTCGACCCCGGCACCGGCGACGGGCTTCCGGGGGACGACGGGGACGAGGCTCCCGGTGACAACCCCGACGCCCCGGACCTCGATCCGGGCCCTGGTGACGGCGCTCCGGGCGACTCGGACGACGGCTGAGCGACGCGGGCGGGCCCGCCGATCTGGTCAGCGACCAGACGACGGC
>JAEZFI010000188.1 GCA_023437745.1 Actinomycetes bacterium | reverse complement strand
GTCAAGCGATGGCCGTCGCCGAGGAGCTGGCCCTCGCCTACCGCTCCACCCCGTTCGGCTTCGTGTCGCTGCTCGGCGACATCAGCTACTACGGCAGCTTCAAGAAGCGGTTCCACGACGTGTTCCGGGAGCCGATGGGCCCACTGATCGACGCGGGCGTGGACTTCGAGCTCGCGATCGGCAACCACGACACCGCGCTGAACCACTCCGACGCGAGCATCGAGGCGATCGAGGAGGAGCTTCGGCTGCTCGGCACTCCCGGTCGCTACTACAAGGTCACCCACGGGCCGGCGGACTTCTTCTACCTCGACTCGAGCGTGCCCGGCCTGTTCGGACCGGGGTCGTCGGAGCAGCGCAACTGGTTGGACGACGAGCTCGCCAGCTCCACCAACCAGTGGAAGATCGTCGCGTTGCACCACCCGCTCTACTCGTCGGGCCGCCACGGTCCCACCTTCGGCGCGCGTCAGCAGCTCGAACCCATCCTCGTGCGCCGCAAGGTCGACCTGGTCCTCGCCGGACACGACCACGACTACGAGCGGATCAAGCCCCAGAGGGGCGTGAACTACGTCGTCAGCGGCGGCGGCTGCAAGACGACACCCGTCGGTCGCAGCCGCTACACGGCGGTGTCCGCGTCGATCCTGCACTTCCTGGTGATCGACGTGCAGGGAGACCGGCTCACCGGCCGGTGCGTCCGAGCCGACGGGGCCGTCGTCGACCGCTTCACCCTGCGAGCCAGGGAGGGACGATGAGTGGGCCGGACAGCACCGCGCTCCACGACGAACGGGGCCGGGAGCGCGACGACGCCGTGCGCCACGAGGCCCTCGACCTGATCGCCCCGCCCGTGTACGCCCTGCTGTGCGTGGCGGTCCTGCTCGCCCCCGCGATCGCCATCACGCTGGGCTCCGACCGCGGCGGCATGCGAGAGGCGGCCGATGCCGATCTGGTCGTCGCGAGCGCAGCGCTCGGCGTCGGTCTCGCGGCGCTGTCGATGTGGCGGTTGCGGTCCGAGGAGATCAGGGCGGTGCGCCGCGCCGACATGTGGATCGCCTCGCTCGACTCGCTCGTCGTGTTGATGTTCGGCGCCACCGTCCTGCCGCTCGTCGTGCTGTGGGGGTTCACCGACGAGCACGCCACCATGGCCCAGCGCGGCTACCCCGTGGTCCTGCTGTGGAGCGGCGTGCAGCTCGCGGCGATCGTGCTCGCCGAGGTCGTCGGTCGTGTCGTGTTCTGGTGGCTGGAGCCCCACGAGCAACGCGCCTCGTCACGGCGTCACCGCGAGCAGGCCGCCTGAGGGCGTCACTCGGACCGGATCAGTCGGTGACGTGCGTCGCGATCACGTCGCCGCGCACCCGGTCCACCGCCGTGTCCTCGAGGCAACCACGGAGACGACGCGACGCGTGCTCACCCAGCGACGGACGCACCTCGGCGACGTACTCGCCGTCGCCCACCGCTCGGGGGGTCGTGGCGCCGCTCCAACCGACCGCACCCACGCACGGCATCCAGAGGGCGACGGCCGCGTCGTCGAGGTCGTGGTGGTAGTCGCGTGTCTGGACCCGGAACACCACTCGGGTGGTGCCGGATCGTCCACGCTCGACGGTGTACTGGGTCGCGTCGGCCATGAGCACGATCACCACGACGGTGGTGGCCAGCACCAGGACCGGCCCCAGCGCTCGTGCAGCGGATCGGCGCACCGCTACCACCGCCCTCCGGCAGGTCCGCGCAGGTCACGCAGCGGATCGTCGGCGTCGTCGAGGAAGCCGCCGGGCGGCAGTGCCAGCCGGGACAACCCGACGGCCAGGGCGCGGTCCGACAAGCGTCCCGCCGTCATCCGGCCGACCCGTTCGACGATCCAGGCCAGCCCGGCGAACACCAGACCTGCGCCCAGCAGCACGGGGATGAACACCTTCGTGCCGTCCGGGTCGGGACGCAGCCACTCGAACACCGTCGAGGGCCGGTCACGGGCGGCGTCGAGATGCCCGGCGATGCGCCGGGTCCGGATCGCCTCGTGGTCCCGACCGATGCCCTCGATCTCGTGGCCGATGGCGTCCAACTTCCGACTCAGCAACCACCCGAGCACCGCGACCTCGGCAGCGAGGAAGATCGCTGCGCTGATCAGGGCACGGTTCCACTCCCAGCGGTACAGGTAGACGAACACGTAGGCACCCGACGCCGCGAGCGTGGCGGCACCGATCATCATCACGACCACCTGTCGTCGGTTCATGGCGCTCCTCCCCGCAGAGCTCCTCCCTCGGGAGCCCCTCGTCGCGGTGCCCGCCCTGGCGGTGCTCCGTCTCGCCGCACCGGGCGGCCGTGGGCCACGGGCTCCCGGTCGCTCGGATCGAGGCGCTCGACGGTGCCGGCGCCGCCGTCGACCAGGACCCGCTCACCGGCGCGCAGCGTCGACGCGGCGCCGGCCATCGCAGTGACCGCGGGGACGCCGAACTCGCGGGCGAGGATCGCGAGGTGGCTGAGCGGACCGCCCTGTTCGGCGACCAGGCCGGCGGCGACTCCGACCGCGGCGGCGAGCCCCGGATCGAGGGTGCGCACGACGAGCACCTTGCCGGCCGCGTCGAGCGGATCGTGGCTGACGATGCCGACCACCCGACCGGCGCTCACACCGACGGGGCCACCGCCCCCACGGCGGGACGGATCCCCGAGGTCGGGCACGACGCTGCCGTCGGCAGCCAGCCGGAAGCGGTCCGGGAGCGGCGGGCCACCGAGGTCGTCGGGCGGCACCTCGACCACCTGCCCCGGATGCTCGACGGCGTCACGCAACGCCGCGAGGTCGATGTGGCGGACGTCGAGCCGCGCGGCGAGCTGGGCGCGTGCCTCGAGGCGGGTCCCGAGCTCCATCGCGACGCGGGCGGTCAGCTCCTGCACCCACCGGGCCCGGAGCCGCAGTGACTCCCGGGCCACCGCGTTCGCGTCGATGACCCCGGCCGTCACGACCGGCGCCGGCGCGGCGGGCGGCGTCGACGGCAGGACGAGCGGCCCGCCGATACGGGGAGCGGTCAGGGCCAGCACGACCGGATGCTCGGCGACGGTCTCGTGGTCGTCGAGACCGTCGTGGCGCGCTCGTCGGAGGGTGGTCAGCGCCTCGGACGCGCCGGTGACCGCCGGACGGGTGTGGTCGACGAAGAAGCCGGCCAGCACCTCGTGGGCGTGCAGCGTCGCCAACACGCGCTGGGCGTTCGACAGCACGGTCAGCAGCTGGACCTCACCGAGGCGATCGAGCGGGGCGACGGAACGGAGGTCGCCGTCGACCTCGGCGACCAGATCGTGGGCGATCGCCGGCATCGCGACCCGCAGGCGTCCGACTCGCCACGCGGCGAACAGGTGGCGCAGCGGCGGCCGAGGGTCGAGCAGCCTCCACCACGTGCGATGTGGCACCACGACCCCGAGGGCCTCGAGGTCGACCGCGACACGACCGCGGATGTCCACCACGAAGTGCTCGGCCAGCGCACGTGCGCTGACGGCGCCGCTGAGCCGGAGCGCCTCGCGCACCCCGGTCTCGAGCGGAGCTTCCCAGAGGTCACGCTCCAGGCGTGCCAACGGTGCCGGGAAGGTCTCGGCAACCGGACCGGCGCCGAGCACATGGCCACCTGGCGCCGGCAGCGCCGACGCGGTGATCGGTCGACTCTGCAACAGGCGGAGCTCCCCGGTCGCGAGGATCAGCCACTCGATGTCCTGCGGCGCTCCGAACAGACGCTCGGCGTCCCTGGCGAGACGCGCCAGACGGCGGCGCTCGCGTGGCCCGAGCAGGGGCGCCCCTGCGCCGCCATCGGGACCTGCGCCGTGTCCTGAGCTTGCGCCGTGCCGTGCGACACCGCCGTGACGGCCCAACAGGACCTGCTGCCCCACGACCTCGCCGCCGACGATCCGGTCAGGGAGCCCCTCCGTCGCCGACACCAGGGAATGGGCCCGATCACCCGTCAGCGGGTCGATCCCGAAGAGGACACCACCGACCCGGGCCGCTGCCATCGGCTGCACGAGCACCGCCATGGGCGCCGGTCCCCCCGCAGCGTCCCCGATCCCTTCAGCCGAGGCGATCACGTCGTGCACCGCGGCGAGGAACGGATCCCAGCCGCTGACGTGCAGCACGGTCCGGAAGCGCCCTGCCATCGAGGAGCCCGCACCGTCCTCGATCACCGACGACGAGCGGACCGCGAGCGGCAGCGTGCCGTCCGCCGAGAGCGTCGCCCAGGCGTCGTGCAGCCGCGCACCACCGGGGCCCGTGCCGTTCCACCGATCCGCGGCGGCGACCGCCGTCGAGGTGATCGCGAACCCCTCGATCACGGGGAGGCCGTGCTGCCGCGCGATCGCCAGGTTCGACGCCTTGGCGCCGCTGAGCCGGGCGTCAGCGGCGCACGGCTCGTCGAGCCACACGATGGAGGGTTCCATCGACGCGGGCAACCCGCTGACCTCGGGAGGAATTCCGCCTCCCACGTCCCGGGACGCCTCGTTGACACCTCGGGATGCCGATGAGACGGTGTGCCACGAGCCGGGGGCGAGGGGGATCTCATGTGCCGGAGCACGGGTGCGCGTGTCGTGGTGCTGGCAGCGACGGTCGCAGTGCTGACGAGTTGCACGACGTTCCCCGCGGCCGGTCCGCCGACGAGCGGCGACGGGTGCGCCGTGCCGGCGACCGCGGTGTCGGATCGCCCGGCGAGCCTCCGTGTCGGCAGCACCGTTCGGCACTACACCTGGTCGGCGTCGGGGCGTACCGGCCCCAAGCCACTGGTCATCGACATCCACGGGTTGCTCGAAGGGGTCATCGCCGGCGTGCACCCCGACATGAGCCAGTACACACCGAAGGCCCACGACGAGGGCTTCGTGGTGGCGTACCCGATCGGCGAGAACGGCGGCGTCAACTGGGAGCTCGGAGAGGACACCCCATCGCTCCGCTTCATCGACGAACTGCTCGTGCAACTCCGGGCGGACGCCTGCATCGACCCGGCGCGCATCTACGTCACCGGCCTGTCCTACGGCGCCACGATGACGACACAGCTCATGTGCTACCGCTCCGAGGTGTTCGCAGCGGCGGCTCCGGTGGCCGGTCTGCTGCGCCCGGACAACGCGGGTGTCATCAATCCCGGCAACTGCAACCCCACCCGTCGGGTCCCGGTGGTCACCTTCCACGGCGAGTCGGACCCGATCCTGCCCTTCGACTACTTCGCGCCCAGCCCACAGGCCTGGGCGACGCGCTACGGGTGCGGGCCGAAGACCACGACGGTCGAGGTGGCGTCGGATCCCGTGACGAGACGCCCGATCCGCAAGGACACCTGGGCGTGTGACGGCACCGCCGTCGAGTCCTGGAGGATCGAGGGCGGCGGCCACGCCTGGCCCGGCAGCGCCTTCAGCACCGCGATCGCCGGCATCGTCGGGCTCACCCCGACGTCGATCGACGCGACCGACATCAGCTGGGAGTTCTTCGAGCGCTTCTCGCTGCCGGCGTCGTAGGGTCGAGTCGGTTCCCGGACCTCAGGAGCGCTCCATGGGCCGACTCATCGTGACCGAGTTCGTCAGCCTCGACGGCGTG
>JAEZFI010000165.1 GCA_023437745.1 Actinomycetes bacterium | reverse complement strand
CCCCCCCCCCCCCCCCCCCCCCCCGCCCCCCCCCCCCCCCCCCCCGCGGCCCGCCCCCCCCCCCCCCCCCCCCCCCGCCCGCCGCGTTCTGGGTTCGTTCTGTTCCAGCCAGAGCATCGCCAACGATGCTCTCCCTGGAACAGAACGGTCTAGGAGGAGTACTGGTCCTTGAGGGCCTGCTTGAGGATCTTCCCCGACGGGTTGCGGGGGATCTGGTCCACCACCTCGAGGCGCTCCGGGAGCTTCTGGACCATCAGCCCGTCGTTCTTCAGGAAGTCGATCATCTCGTCGAAGTCGAGCGGCTTCTCGCCCTCGGCGGTCGACACCACGGCGCACACCATCTCGCCACGCTCGGCGTCGGGCAGTCCGATGACCGCGACGTCGCCGACCTTCGGGTGCTTGTAGAGGTGGTCCTCCACCTCCTTGGCCGACACGTTCTCGCCCTTGCGGATGATCACGTCCTTGAGCCGGCCGGTGATGATCACGTTGCCCTGCTCGTCGAGGCGGCCGAGGTCACCGGTGCGGAACCATCCGTCCTCGTCGAACGCGTCGGCGTCGAGCGACGAGTCGAGGTAGCCCTTCATGAGCTGCGGCGCCTTGGCGCGGATCTCGCCCTCCTCGCCCGGGCCGGCGACCACGCCGTCGAAGCGGACGAACCGCAGCTCGACCCCCGGCATGGGCTTGCCCTCGCTGCGGGCGAGCTCGTCGTCGGTGTCGTCGATCGACGCCATCGTGAGGATGGGCGCCTCGGTCAGGCCGTAGCCGGAGAGCACCGGGGCGTCGAACGTCGCGCGCATGTCGAGCACGAGCTGCGGCGGCTTCGGCGCTCCGCCGCCGGGGAAGCCGCGGACGTGCGGGAACACCGGCGTGGGCTGGCTCCGCTGGTAGGCGAGGTACACCATGTGGAACGGCGTGCCGGAGCCGGCGAGCGTCACGCCCTCGCGGGAGAGGACCTCGGCGGTGCGCTGCGGGTGGAACGCCTCCATCAGGATCAGCGACGAGCCGAACTGCAGCGTCGTGAACAGCCAGGTGATCCCGCCGATGTGGGTGAACGGGAACACCAGCGCCGAGCGATCGGCCTCGATCACCGCCAGCCGGTCGCCCATGCCCCGGGCCACGGCAGCGATGGTGGAGTCGGTGTGCTGCGCGCCCTTGGGGTCGGCCGTGGTCCCCGACGTGTAGAAGAGCCAGCGGACGGGCTGCTCCTCGAGGTCGGGGTCGGGCGGGGCAGGGAGCCGGGTGGGGTCGCCCTGCGGGAGGGCCTTGTCGCAGACGAGGACCTGCATCGACCCGTGCTCACGGGCGACGTCGGTGGCCATCGCCTCGAAGTCGAACCCGTTCCACACCGAGGGGACGATCAGCAGCTCGGCGTTGCCCTGCCGGGTCGTGAACCCGACCTCGCGCTCGCGGTAGATCGGCAGGATCGGGTTCTGGACGGCGCCGAGTCGTGACAGCGCGCCCACGAGGACCAGCGACTCGAGCCACGTGGGGAGCTGCCAGGCGACGACGGAACCCGGGCCGATGCCGTAGTCGGCGAGACCCGCCGCGGCGCGCTCGACCTCGGTGGCGTACTCGACGAAGGTCATGGTGCGCATGTCCTCGTCGACGGCCATCAGCGCATCAGGGGTGGCGTCCACCCGCGCATCGACAAGTTCCCACAGCGTTCGCCCTGTGACCATTGCGTCCCCCTCGGGTCGGCTTCTGACGAGGCGTCAGCCTAGGAGACGCCATCGGCGACGTGTACCGCCACGACGCTGGGCGCGCAGGCGGTCGCGCTACGGGCGACCGACGGCGACGGTGACCTGTGCGGGATCGACACCGGCGGGGATCGGCACCTGCACCTCGAGGGGCGTGCCGTCGCACCGGGTTCCGGGCTGGGTCGACCCCACGATGATCTCGACGAACAGCTTCGGACCCTCCCAGGCCTGCTCCGCGACGTCGGCCGTCTCGCCGGCGAGCTCGCAGGCGATGGTGAGACGGACGACCGCACCGCTGCCGGCTGTCTCGACGCTGAAGCGATCGAGCTCGCTCACCCGGCGGACGATGGCCGCCGTCCCGATGTCGACCGGTGCCACCGGCGTCGCCGTCGTGGTCGGCACCTCCGACGACTCCGTGGGCTGGCCGGCGAGCGGAAGGTCCGTCACGACACGGCCGCCGTCGTCACCCTGCAACGCGTACACGCCGACCGACCCGACGATCAGGAGCGCGCCGACCCCGGCCAGCATCGTCGTGCGCCGCTTCCTCCGGGTCACCAGCTCCGAGTGCCGGGCCCGGGTGCGGGCGAGCGCGACCTCCAGGTCGGCCTCGCCGATCGTGACCTCGTCGACCTGCACGTCGTGCAACCCCGTCTCACCCGACATGGACAGCCTCCATCGTCTCGTCACCCAGCAGCTCACGCAGGCGTCCGAGCCCACGGTGGACGTGCGTCTTCACGGATCCCGGACCGATGCCGAGCGCAGCTGCGGTGTCCGCCTCGCTCAGGTCCGACAGGTAGCGCAGTGCGATCGCCTCGCGCTGGCGTCGCGGCAGGCGTTGCAGCGCGTCGGCCAGCGCGAGGCGAAGGGTCGTGGAGTCCTCGAGGTCGATCACGCCCGGCTCGAGCGTCCGACCCTTGCGGCGCATGAGGTCGATCGCCAGGTTGGCCGTCACCTTCAGCACCCAGCCGGCGACACGGTCGTGGTCGAGCTTGTCCCAGCGGAGCAGCGCCCGCGCCATCGCCTCGGACGCGATGTCCTCGGCCGCCGAACGGTTCCCCAGCATCCGGACGCCGAGCGCGACCGAGCGCGGGTAGAGCTCCCGGAACCGGGTGTCGAAGTCGCTGGTTCCGAGGTCGTCCAGCTCTCGGGTCGGCCGCATCATCACTCCCATCATGAGTGCATACGCACGGGCGGGCACATCGGTTGACACGATCCGGGGGATATTGCCCAATCCCTCGACCGGGCCAGCGAGTCCGGCCAGTTTCGTCCGGTCGGGCGAAAGGACCGGGGATGCGTCAGCGGATGGCGACGGGATGCACCGGCGCAGAGGTGGCGCCGACGATGGGCTCGGGCGCTGCGACGAGCAGGAAGTCGGTGCGGTCGTCCAGCGCGACGGCATCGGCGAGGGCCTCGAGGTTCCAGTTCTGGCCCTGCAGCATCCCCATGTCGCGGAGCTGCAGCATGTGGACGGCGAGCAGGTCGTCCCAGTTGCCCGACTCGGGGGGCATGACCTCGTAGGCGTAGGTGTCGTCGAAGCAGCCGGCGATGTCGTGGGCATGGTGCCACTCGACGCAGCTCAGCCCGACGCCCGTCAGCTGCCAGTCGACCCCCAGCGCGTAGCGATCGCGATCCCCCGAGAGGTAGTGGCGGATCTCGCCGGTCCGGACGACCAGCACGTCGCCGGCGGCCGGCTCGATGCCCCCGCGGGCGTAGGCGGCGGCGAGGTCGTCGGCCGTCACGGCAGTGCCCGGCGGGAGGTCGTCCACGCCGCGCTGCCGGGGCACGTCCACCAGCACGCCGCGGGTCGCGACGGCGGGGAGCTGCTCCGCTCCGCACCAGGTCGCACCCTCGGCTGCGGTCACCGAGGCCCGCTGGTCACGGCCGCCGTAGAGCTGGTTGTCGTACCCGATGTGGCTCAGCGCGTCGACGTGTGTGCCGGCGCAGGTCGACATCGACACCATGTCGTCGGTGCCCTCCCACACGCCCGGGCTCATCTTGTCCCGCTGGTTCAGCGAGGTGGGGGTGAGGATCGGGTTGTAGCGCCCGGCGGGCTGGCCGATCTGGATGCCGTTGGCCTTCAGGTCCACGGCCAGGCCGATGCGCTCGCCGGTCCGGACGCTGGCGGCACCACGCAGCGCTGCCGCCTCGTCGATCAGGTTGGCGGTGCCCCGCTGGTCGTCGTCGCCCCAGCGACCCCAGTTCCGGACCCGATCGGCGAGCTCGAGGAGCTCGGGAGAGATCGCCAACTCAGCCGACCTTCAGCACGCCGCGGGCGAGCTTGCCCTCGTGCAGCTCGTCGAGCGCCAGCTGGAAGTCCTCGAGCGGGTAGGTCGCCGAGACGAGTTCGTCGAGCTGCAGTCGCCCCGCACGGTAGAGGTCCACCATCAGGGGGATGTCGTACTGGGGGCGGGCCGAGCCGTACCGGCAGCCCATGATCGTCTTGTCGTTGTACATGGTGTTGACGACGAAGCTGGCTTCGGAGCCCATCTTGGGGACGCCGAGCATCACCAGCGTGCCGCCCCAGTCGAGCAGGTCGGTCGACGTGCGGATGAGGACGGTCGAGCCGACGCACTCGAACACGTAGTCGACGCCGTTGGGGCGGATCTCCTTCACGGCGGCGACGAGGTCGAAGTCGGGGCCGTCGGGGCAGATGAAGTGGGTCGCGCCGAACTGGCGGGCGAACGCCTCCTTCCCCGGGTTGGTGTCGACGGCGATGATCGGCAGGCCGTCGGAGAGCGCGGCGCCCTGGATCACGTTGAGGCCGATGCCGCCCACGCCGATCACGACGACGGACTCGCCGTGGGTGACCTTCGCCCGGTTGAACACGGCACCCACACCGGTCAGCACGCCGCAGCCGATGAGCGACGCGGAGGTGAGCGGCAGGTCCTTCGGCACGGCGACAGCCTGCGTGGCCTTCACCACGGTCTCCTCGGCGAAGACCCCGAGGTTGGCGAACTGGAAGAGCTTCTTGGCGTCGTCACCCTCGCCCCGGGCGAACGGGCGGGACAGCTTGCCGAGCGTCTGCCGGCAGAAGGTGGGCTTGCCGCGGTCGCACTGCGCGCACTGGCCGCAGTTGCCGAGCGTCGACAGCACCACGTGGTCGCCGACCGTCACGTTCGTGACGTCGGGTGCCACCTGCGTGACGACGCCCGCACCCTCGTGGCCCAGCACCACGGGTGGCGGGAACATGATGTCGCCGTTCAGGACGGACACGTCGCTGTGGCACAGCCCCGCCGCCTCGATCTTCACGCGGACCTCGCCGGCGCGCAGGTCGCGCACCGTCACGTCGGTCTCCACGGTCGCCTGCTGCCCATCCCACACGATCGCCTTCATCGCGCCGAGCGTAGCGGCAGAAGTAGAACGCGTTTCAGTTCGCGTGGCCGTTCTGTGTCGTGGAACGCGCCAGTTCTGGCGCGTCTCACGACACAGAAC
>JAEZFI010000149.1 GCA_023437745.1 Actinomycetes bacterium | reverse complement strand
CCCGGGGGCGCCCCCGGGGGGTCGCCGGGGCGCCACCTCGACCACTGAGGGGGAGTGGGACGTCAGTCGGCGGCAGCCGCGATCTGAGGGGCGACCTCGGCTCGGGCGTCGGCCATCGTCTTGACCGTCACGCCGCTGTTCTTCACGACGTCGAGGATGGCGTTGAACGTCGCCGCATCGGTGTCGTACTGAGCCGGGCTCGGGTAGATGTCGTGGAGCACGATGACCAGCCAGCTCTTCTCGGCGATGGCCTGGTCGATCCAGCCCTGCACCGTGGCGGCGGTGGTCGTGTTGAGCACCATCGTGCCCCTGATGGCGCCGAGGTCGGTCGTGAACAGGCCGTTCCGACCCGCCTCCACGGTGCGGTGCGACGAGTACACGCTCATGATCTCGTCCTTGACCGTGGCGTTGAACGAGCCGAAGGGCGAGGCGAAGTCCGTGACGGGCTTCCCGGTGAGGGCCTCGAGGGCGGTCTTGCTGTCGTTGAGCTCCGCCAGGCGCTCGGCCGAGGTGAGCGGCGGCTGGTTGACCACCAGGTCCTTGTGGTCGACGGTGTGCGACCCGATCTGGTGGCCGGCGTCTGAGAGCGCCTTGACCTGGGCGGACGACATGCGCCCGGTCCCACCCATGTCGGTGTTCAGGTTGCTCGGGATGTAGAAGGTCGCCTTCAGGTTCCGAGCGGCGAGCGCCGGGGCGGCGATCGAGCTGTGCGACGTCACCCCGTCGTCGAAGGTGATGGTGATCAGCGGGCGGTTGTAGGCCGAGGCGATGGAGGTGATGCTCACGTCGTCCACCATCACCCAACCGACCGAGTGGACGCTCTGGTAGACGTTCACCTTGGTCGTGCCGGCGGGCGTCGTGAAGTTGGCGCTGAAGGACGTCCAGTCGGCAGCGGCGACAGGGGCGCCCAGCCACTGGTAGGTCTCCGTGGCGCTGCTGCCCGACCCGATCGTGAACACGACGCCGACCTCGGTCGTCACGTCCGACTTGTACCAGCCGGTGTACCGGTAGGAGGCGTTCTCCGACGCTGCCGTGGGCACGGGCGACCACGCTGCGGCACCGCTGGTCCACGAGGTGATCTCGCTGCGCACCGAGCGGTCGCCGCTGTGGGCGCCGCCGGTGACCCAGGTGTTCGTGCGGTCGTTCACGCCGAAGTCCACGGGCACCCACGCCGAGGGCACACCCGAGTCGAGCGGGTGCGGCGTCTCGACGCCGGGGTTCGCCACGATGTTCCCGGCGACCGGCGGGATCGTCGTCGTGGTCGTCGACGTCGTGGTGGACGTCGTCGACGTCGTCGACGTCGTGCTGGTCGTGCTCGTGGTGCTGGTCGTCGTCGGGGCGACGGTCGTCGTCGGCGCCTCCGTCGTGCTGGTGGCCTCCGGGAGGCTCGTCGAGCTCTGGGCGACGACGGTGGTCGTCGGCGCATCGGTGGCCGGGGGCTCCGTCACCGGCGTCATCGTGGTGGTGGCCTCGGCGGCCTTCTTGGCCTCGATCAGCTTGATCACCAGTTCGGCGGCCTGCCGGATCGTGATGGTGCGCGTCCACTTCCCACGCTCGCACTTGAGCACGTAGGCGGTGTCACGTCCGAAGTCGGTGGTCCGGCACGCGGCGCCCGCCTTCGCCACGCGACACGCGGTCGTGGTGAGCAGGAGGAGGGCGACGAGGACGGCGAGTGGTCGGGTTCTACGGGTCACCCGGCCGATGTAACCCCTGGTCGCCCGGGGGCACAAGGCAAGATTTGATGAAGGTCACTTCATGCGGGAGCGGAACCGCGGAGCGTGGTGGAATCGACCTCACCGAGGGTGGTTCGGGTGGAATTGCCCAGTGGTCGAGCGAGGTGCGGGGCGTCCCGTCCGACCCCTTGGCTAGCGTGCGGGCATGGGCCTCGACGTCAGCTTCCCTGCCAACGGTTCCGACTGCCCCGGGTACTTCGCTCCCGCGGAGGGTGGCGGGCCGGGCGTGATCGTCATCCAGGAGTGGTGGGGGATCGTGCCCCACATCCAGGACCTCTGCGAGCGGTTCGCCGCCGCCGGCTTCAGCGCCCTGGCCCCCGACCTCTACCGGGGTACGACGACCACCGAGCCCGACGAGGCCGGGAAGCTCATGATGAGCCTCAACCTCCAGCAGGCGGGCAAGGACATCTCGGGTGCCGTCGACTTCCTGCGCGGTCGGTCCGAGGTCACCTCGGACAAGGTCGGCGTCATCGGCTTCTGCATGGGCGGTGCGCTCTCGCTGATGGCGGCCACGCAACGCCCCGACGCGGTGGGCGCCGCGGTCACCTTCTACGGCGTGGTCCCGTGGCTCGACCCCGAGCCCGACTGGTCGGCCATCGCCGCGCCGATCCGGGGGCACTTCGCCTCCGAGGACGGCTTCTTCACGCCCGACAAGGTCCAGGCGCTCGAGCAGCAGCTGAAGGACCTGGGCAAGGACGTCGAGTTCACGATCCACCAGGGCGTGGAGCACGCGTTCTGCAACGACACGCGTCCCGAGGTCTACGACGAGGCCACCGCGGAACGGGCGCTCGGCGAGTCGATGGACTTCCTGCGCTCGAACCTGGCCTGAGGGTCGGGCCGCGCCGATGCAGCACGACGCCACCGCCGAGCTGGTGGAGCGCTACCTGCTCGTCGGCCTGCGGCTCGGGGTGCTGCACCCCGAGCTGGTCGACGCGTACTACGGACCCGCCGAGCTGCGGGCCCGGGTCGCCGACGAACCGGGCATCACACCGGGCCTCGTCGGCACGCAGACCGCGCGCCTGATCGCCGACCTCGACGCCGGCGTCGCGCCCGACCTGGGCGACCAGCGACGGCGCTGGCTGCGCGCGCAGCTCGTCGGCCTGGCGATGGTCGCCGCCAAGATGGACGGCGCGGATGTCGGGTACGCCGACGAGGTGGAGGCCTGCTACGGCGTGCGCCCCACGCTGGTGCCCACCGACGACATCGAGCGGGCCCACCGCGCGCTGGACGCCGCGCTGCCGGGCGACGGGGCGCTCGGCGACCGGCTCGCGGCGTTCCGCGAGGCGCACGTGATCCCCGTCGAGCGGTTAGAGGGGATCATCGAGGACCTCGCCGACGAGTTCCGCTCGCGGACCCGCTCGATGTTCGGGCTGCCCGACGGCGAGCGTGTCAGGTTCGAGCTCGTCCACGACCGACCGTGGTCCGGGTTCAACTACTACGAGGGCGGGCTGTCGAGCCGCGTCGCGATCAACCTCGACCTCCCGGTGCTGTCCACGTCGATCGGTCACCTCGTCGCGCACGAGGCGTACCCCGGGCACCACACCGAGCACTCCCTGAAGGAGGCCGGCCTCGTCCGCTCGGCGGGACACCTCGAGGAGTCGATCTTCCTCGTGGGCGCGCCGCAGTGCCTGATCGCCGAGGGCCTCGCCGACCTCGGCATCGAGGTGCTGCTGGGCGAGGAGCGCATCGCCCTGGTCGGCGAGATCGTGCGCTCGCACGGCGTCCGCCACGACGACGAGGCGGTCGTGGCCGTGGCCGCGTTCGGTGAGACGTCCTCGCAGGTGCGCGGCAACCTCGGGCTCCTCCTCCACGAGGAGCGCATGCCGCCCGACGACGTGGTCGCCTACGCCGAGCGGTGGCTGGTCGTGGACCGGCCCCGGGCCGCGAAGGCCGTCGAGTTCCAGACGGATCCCACCTGGCGGGCGTACATCTCGTGCTACGTCGAGGGCCTGCCGCTGTGCCGGCGCTTCGTGGACGGTGACCCCGCGCGCTTCCGCCGCCTCCTCACCGAGTCCCTCACCCCCGCCGACCTCGCCGCCTGACCGTTCTGTGTCGGGGGGGGGGGGGGGGGGGGGG
>JAEZFI010000076.1 GCA_023437745.1 Actinomycetes bacterium | reverse complement strand
CTGGCGCGTTCCACGACACAGAACCGGTGAGGGTGGGCGCGACCGCTGCGACGAGGCACACGAGCGACCAGCCCACCGCCATCAGCCAGAACCAGGGGTCGCCCTGGTCACGGAGGTAGCGGGCGAGTCCGAGGCCCAGCGCGGGCGCGGCGACGAGCGTGCCCGCCACGAGGCGGCGCGGGTGGTGGGGCGCGCCGGCCACGTGCTCGGCGCACCACTCGACGACGGTCGGAACCGGGAGGAGCAGCATCGCCCACGGCACCCACGCCGCGGTCGCACCCCCGACCAGGCCGGCCAGGGTCACCGCCGCCGCGACCGGGTAGAGCACGGCGCAGCGGCGGCAGACGTGCCGACCACCGAGGCGGACGCACCGGTCGTAGTCGGACGGCCAGTGGTGCGCCATCCACATCGGGGACGGCACGGGTGGCCGCTCAGGCGGGTTCGGAGGTGTCGGCGTGGAGGCCACACCCTCCCATCGGCACGGACGGCCCCGGCCCCAAGCCCCTGCCGCGCCCGTGGATCAGAAGGTGGCCTTGCCCGGGCCGTGCTCGAGGAAGCTCGCCACGCCCGTGGTGGCGTCCGTGGTGGCGAAGCTGTCCACGAAGCGGTCCTGCTCGATGTCGAGGCCCGCTGCGAGGTCGGTGCTGAGCCCCTCGTCGATGGCCGACTTGGCCAGTGCGGTGGCGGCGGGCGGACCGGCGGCGAAGGTCTGCGCCCAGGTCAGCGCGGCGCCGTCCAGCTCGTCGGGCTCGACGACCCGGTCCACGAGGCCGATGCGGAGGGCTTCCTCCGCGTCGACCTGCCGTCCGGAGAGGATGAGGTCCTTCGCACGCGACACCCCCACGAGGCGGGGCAGGCGCTGCGTGCCGCCGCCGCCCGGGATGATGCCGAGGAGGATCTCCGGCTGGCCGAACCTGGCCTTCGTCGAGGCGATCCGGAGGTCGCAGGCGAGGGCCAGCTCGCACCCGCCGCCCAGCGCGAAGCCGCTGACGGAGGCGATGGTCACGCACGGGATCGCGGCGACGGCGTTCAGCGCTGCGAGGAACGCGCCGCCCACCTCACGGACCCGGTCGGGCGCCGCGATCCGGAAGGACGCCGGATCGGGGTCGGCGGCGAACTCCGTGATGTCGGCACCTGCAGCGAAGAGCCGCGCGCCCCCGGTGACCACGACGGCGCGGGCCGGCTGCTCGGTCAGCTCCCGGGCGACCTGTTCGAGACGGCCCAGGACCGCCGTCGACAGCGCGTTGACCTTCGGGTGGTCGAGCGTCACGATCGCCACACCGTCGGACCGACGCTCGAGGTGGACCAGCTCGGTCGAGGGACGTTCGGATGCAGCGGTGTCGGACATGGGGCGGCACGGTATCGGCCCGTCCGACGCGGAGCCCAACGAACCGCGCCCCCGGCCGTTCTCATCCGTTCTCGTTAGGCTGCGGCGATGGTCGACCGCCACGGGCACGAGACGCCGAGCCACGACGAGGTGCACGAGACCGCCGCCCTCCGCCTCTCCAGCCGGGGTCGGCAGCGGTACACGTCGTCACGTCGGGCGATCGTCGAGGTCCTCAGCTCGTCGTCGTGCCCGCTGACGCTGCCGCAGATCCTGGGCGCCGATCCGTCGCTCGCCCAGAGCTCGGCGTACCGCAACCTCACGGAGCTGATCTCGGCCGGCGTCGTGCACCGGATCGTGGGCGCCGACGAGCACGCCCACTTCGAGTTGGCCGAGGACCTCACGGGCCACCACCACCACCTCATCTGCGTCGTGTGCGGCTCGGTCAGCGACTTCCGGATCCCCGACGACGTCGAGCGGGGCCTCGACCGGGCGCTCGACCAGGTCGCCGAACACGAGGGGTTCGCCGTGACAGGACACCGCCTGGACCTCCTCGGCCACTGCACCACCTGCCGCACCGACTGACGAACCGACCGATGAGTTCGGTGCCCTCGGCACGTCCGACCTCTGCACCCCGAGCGGCACCCGAACGGCCCACGCCGAACACCTCGCACCCCGCTCGTCGCGAAAGGACCTCGACATGTCGGAACTGCTCGTCGACTTCATCACCTCGCTCGACGGCTGCGCGTCGGGCGACGGCTGGCCCGGCTTCTGGGGCCTCGAGGGCCCGGAGTACCTCGCGTGGCTCGGCGAGCAACCCCCGGTCACCCACCTGATGGGGGCGAACACCTACCGGCTCATGAGAGGCTTCACCGAGGGCGAGATGCCGCCCGGCACCGTGGAGTTCAGCGCCGAGGAGGCCTCGAGCCTCGACGAGCTCACGAACGCACCCAAGGTCGTGTTCTCCTCGTCGCTCGAGGGTCCACTCCCCTGGGCCAACACCACCCTCGTGAGCGGTGACGCGGTCGAGGCGGTCCGGGCGATGAAGGAGGAGACCTCCGGGATCCTCAGCACGCTCGGGAGCCTCAGGCTCAGCCGGTCGCTGCTCCGGGCCGGACTCGTCGACCGCTTCCGCGTCGTGATGTTCCCCGTCATCACGGGCGCCACGGGCGACGAGCGCATCTATGACGGCTACCCGGACCTCGCCCTCGAGATGACGGACCATCGCACCTTCGACGGGCGGACGCAGATGGTCGAGTACCGGCCGCGCGTCCTCGACCACCCGCCACTCCACGACCCCTCCTGAGGCACCGCGAGCTCCTCGGACGAGCACCGCCCCAGGGGGTTATCGTTCGGTCACGGCACAGCGGTCGAACCACCGAGCGGAGCAGGCGGCCTCCGAGTTCGAGGACGTCTTCCGGGAGCTCTTCGTCCTCGCGCACCGTGTGGCTCGTCGCATCCTCGCCGACCACGACCGGGCGGAGGACGTCGCAGCGGAGGCGATGAGCCGCGCCTTCGCGCACTGGGACCGGATCGGACGCGAGCCGTACCGGGACGCGTGGGTGGTCCGGGTCACGTCCAACCTCGCCCTGAACGTGGCCCGCCGCCGGCCGCCACCCCTCGGGCGCCAGCCCGTGCGGTCCGAGGAGGACGCGGCCGTCGACCACCTCCTGCTGGTGGACGCGCTCGACCACGTCTCCGAGCGGCAGCGGGAGGTGCTCGTGCTGCGTCACCTCGCCGGGTACTCCGAGCCGGAGATCGCCGGCCGCCTGGGCGTCGGCCTGGGCACGGTCAAGACCCACCTGCGACGCGGGCGCGAGGCGATGGCGACCCACCTGGAACCGAACCAGCGGGTCCCCACCGGTGGGTGAGCCGGTGGGTGAGCCGGTGGACGAGCCGGCGGACGTCGACGGGCACCGGCTGCGACGGTCCTGGGCGCAGCTCGAAGCCGACGTCGTGCGCCGCGGGCGCCGCCTGCGGCGCCGGCAGCGGGCGGCCCGGATCGTCCAGGTCGTCGCAGCGGTCGCGGTCGTCGCACTGGCGGCGGGCCTCCAGCTCGGGCGGGGCGACGACACCGTCACGCTGAGCGCGGACACCGGCCCGGCGGCCGCTCGTCCCCCGCTCGAGGACCTTCCGCCCCTGGCCTTCGCCCGCGTCCACGACGGGGGCGCGGGCGGCTCGGGCATCTTCGTCGTCGGCGCCGACGGCACGGGGCTCCGGTCGCTCACGCCCGATCCGGCGTGGCGGGAGGGGGCGCCTGCCTGGTCACCGGACGGGCAGTGGATCGCGTTCGACAGCCAGCGGGACAACCCCCTGCTCGGGCTGAAGACGATCATGGACGTCTACGTCATGCGGCCCGACGGCTCCGACGTCCGGCGCGTCACGACGACCGGCAAGGTCGACGAGGGCAACGGGCGCCACCAGCCCACGTGGTCGCCCGACAGCGAGCACCTCGCCCTGGTCGACGAGGAGCAGGGGTCGGCCCGCATCGTCACGATCCGTCCCGACGGGACCGACGCCCACGTCATCACCGACGGTCCCGGCGACGTCTTCCCGGCGTGGTCGCCCGACGGACGCTGGATCGCCTACCAGCGGCTCGGGCAGGAGATCTGGATCGTGCGGCCCGACGGCTCGGGCGCCCACCGCCTCACCACGTCGGACCGACCGTCACGCCTGTCCTGGACGCCGGACAGCCGGTCCGTCACCTTCGCCGACGGACCGGCGCTCGTCTCGGTGCCCGTCGACGGGGGCGCCCGGCGGGTCGTGGCCCCCTCGGAGCCCGGTTCGTCCGCCGCCGACGCCGCGTGGACGGCAGGAGGACGGGTCCTGGCCTACTCGTCGGACCCCGACGGCCCGTACCGGGTGGAGGAGGGACCCGCCGGACGCGTCCCGGTCGGCGGCGTCGCGCCCTCCTCGATCGTGCTGGCCGAACCGGCACGACCCGTTCGCCGCACCCTCACCTCGCCCCCGCCGGGCGACAGCGACGTGAACGCCAGCTTCGCACCCCGCTGACGCCTGTCATCCAAGCGAGCCCCTCAGGTGTTGGTACTGGCAGGAGCGGCGGGATCGGAGGGCCGGGATGGGCACCACGAGGATGCGGTGGTCCGTGGTCGGGCTGGCGGCGGTGGCGGCACTGGGAGCGGCGTGCGTGCCGTGGGAGCCGCCGCCGACGGGGCCCGGGGTCGACTTCACCTGGAGGGTCGACCCCTCGATCGCACCCGACGAGACCGCGCGCCCGGACGGCCACGGCGGGACCATGGAGTTCGCTGCGTCGATGGACGAGGCCGGGGTGACGTCCACGTTCGTCGCGAACCAGGTGGTGGTGCACCCGAGGAACCAGGCGGAGCTCGACGCCTTCCTCCAGCGCCACGGCGGCTCGATCGTCGGTGACGACGCCGTGCCGACGCCGCCGGCCGGGTCCGGCATCACGATCGACCCCCAGGACCAGGTCGCCACGAGCTACACGGTCCGCGTCGACACGTCGACCTTCCCGCTCGACGCGTTCGAGCGCGACGCCGAGCAGCTGGGACTCGACAACGACGCCACCTACTCGTCCGATGCCGGTGCTCGCCTCATGGCCCTCGCCAGGAGCGAGCAGGCCCACGGCGTCGACGTCCGACCCGACTACATGTCGACCCCGCAGTTCCTCCAGAGCACGACCGAGGCGACGCTCGCTGCCGCCCCGTCCAACGCCTTCACCTACGCGGAGGCGTCGACGACCGGTGCACGGTCGAGGGTGACCTCCGCCTGGCAGTGGATCGCTGCGATGCGGAACCTCACCCGGATCCAGGTCGCGGTGATCGACGGCGGCTTCTACCTCGACGACCTCGGCAACCCGAACACCACTCCGCTCGGCACGAACTACGGACCCGGTCGCCCGATCCAGTGGGACTTCGTGGGCGTCGACCCGGTGGCGGCAGGTCCCAACTCGGCACGGTGCGGCGGCGACACGGTGTGCGACTGGCACGGCAACAACAGCGTCGGCTCGGCCACGGGCGTGCTCGGCGACGGCAGCGGCGCCGCCGGGTCGGGCGGTCAGGTGGCCGACCCGATCCTCCTGAAGTCCCACCTCGACCGCTCGGGCGTCAACAAGGCGATCCGCACCGCGGTCGCCTGGGGCGCCGACGTGATCAACATGAGCTTCGGCGGGCCGTGCGACCACGACTGCCGGAACTACGCCGAGGACTTCGACTTCGGCCCGGCCCGCGCCGGCGGGGTGGTGCTGGTGGCCGCGGCCGGGAACGACCACGTCGACGTGCTCGGGCCGAACTTCGTGCACCCCTGCATCGAGGACGACGTGATCTGCGTGGGCGCGCTGTCCTCGGCCGCGGACAACGCGAAGAGCTCGACGGACACCGCCGACGACCTCACCGATCGCGCGACCTACTCCAACTTCGGGAACGGCGTCGACCTCTTCGCCCCGACCGACATCACCGTCGCCCCGACGCCCGATGCCGGCACCGTGAGCGGGTCCTGCGGCCCCTCGGGCACCAACCCGATCGACTGCTTCGCCATCGCCGGCGGCACCAGCGCCGCCTCGCCCTACGTCGCCGGCGTGGTGGCGATGATGCGGTCCGTCAACTACGCGCTCTCGCCCCAGGAGATCCGCGCCCGGCTGGTCGGCGCGAACTGGCACGACTCGAACGACCCCTCGGTCGCGACGATCGGCCACCTGGACGCCCTGAGCGCCGTGCGGGCTGCGGCGGACGGCCGGCTCTCGAACGACGTGTTCGAGCCCGACGACGTGGCCACGACCGCGTCGGTGAGGGGGCTCGGGACCTACCCGGACCTCAACCTGTCGACCGGCGGCGACGTCGACCACCTGGTGCTGCAGTCCTCGACCGTCAGCGGGTACCGCGTCGCCCAGCGCTACCCGACCGACCTCGGTCGGCCCAACCTGGGTCTGGTGCGGGCGGACGACTCCGAATGCGGCGACATCGTCCTCGAGGCCTCGACGACGACACCCGGCACGAACACCGCCGAGTACCGCGTCGCGGCCGGGAGGTTCGCCGTGAGGACGGGGAACCCGGGCGGGACCGCGGTGCCGTACGAGCTGGCGGTCAGCGACAAGCTCCAGATCGTCTCGAGCGACCCCTTCGAGACGGCCAACGGGGAGGTGAACAACGACGTCCAGCAGCTGGCCACCTCGATCAACGTCGGTCGCGGCGAACGGCAGGCGACCCTGCCGGCCTTCGACCCAGCGGACTGGTACCACTTCACGAGTCCCGGCGACCTCTTCGAGCCGCACGTCGGAGGCACCAAGTTCTCCTTCGGCATCACGTCGACCGACATCCCCGTCGAGCTCCAGCTGCACAGCGCCAGCGGACCGTTCGGCCCGCCCCTGCGCACCGACAGCGGGTGCCACGACCTCCCCCGGATCGATCTGCCGGCGGGAGAGTTCTGGGCGCAGGTGACCCCGCTCGTGCCCGGGGCCCGGGGCAACTACTCGTTCAAGGCGTCGAGCAGGACGGTGCAGGGACGGCTGTTCGACATGGACGCGTTCTGGGCGGAGCTGTTCGATCCGAGCATCCCGGTGATCGCCGGGATCCGGAACCAGGTGGAGCTCGTCGGCCTCGTCCCGACGCCGCGGGCGGCCTCGGCGGACCAGATCGAGGTGGACGTCCTCCCGCAGGTGACGACGCGCCTGCTCGACGGCGACGGCCACGTCGTGGCCACCGAGGTGCGAGATCCCGGGAACCCGAACCTTGCACGGCTCGTGGGCGACCTGCGCTCCGACGAGGCCTATGCCCTCGAGTTCCGGCAGTCGAACCTCGACTTCCTGCCCGGGGTGACGGTCCCCGCCACGATCCGCTCGGTCGAGGTGGCGCCACCGGCGACGCCGGTGCAGGTCGCCGCGTCGAGCTTCCACAGCTGCGCCGTGCGGGCCGACTCGACGGTCGTCTGCTGGGGTGCCGACGACTACGGGTCGCTCGGCAACGGCCCGTTCCCGGCCGGGAGCTCGAACGTGCCGGTCGCCGTCGTCGGGCTGTCCGACGTGAAGCAGGTGACCACCGGGCTGAACCACTCGTGTGCGCTGCGGAACGACGGCACGGTGGCGTGCTGGGGCCGCAACGACTTCGGACAGCTCGGCAACGGGACCTTCACCAACAGCGAGGTCCCGGTCACCGTCACCGGACTCACCGACGCGGTGTCCCTCGGCGACGCCGGCTACTACCACCAGTGCGCCGTCCGGGCGGGCGGCACGGCCGTGTGCTGGGGGGCCGGGGCCCAGGGGCAGATCGGCGACGGCACCACGACGCCGTTCCGTTCCACGCCGATCGCGGTGTCCGGCCTGACGAGCGTCGCGGAGATCTCCGCCGGCGGGTTCTCGACGTGCGCCCGGACGACCACGGGCGCCGCGTCCTGCTGGGGCGACAACGGCTTCGGCCAGGTCGGTGACGGCACGCAGACGAACCGGAGCCTGCCGACGCCCGTCACCAACGCCGGACAGGTCACCGACATCGCGAGGGGCGAGTTCCACGCCTGCGCGGTCGTGGTCGACGGGACGGTGCGGTGCTGGGGGAACGGGTTCGACGGCCAGCTGGGCAACACACCGGCCGTCGCCGTCCAGACCACGGCCGTGCCCGTCGCGAACCTGACGGGGGTGCTGGCGGTGACCGGCGGCAACTCGCACACCTGTGCCATCAAGGGGACCGACGGGTCGCTGCTCTGCTGGGGTCTGGGAGCGAGCGGCCAGCTCGGGAACGGGTCGACCGACACCTCGCTGACGCCGGTCGTGGTGCCCGGGCTCGTCGGCAGCGGGATCGAGGCCGGGGCGCAGCACACCTGCGCCGTCCGCACCGATCAGCACGTCGTGTGCTGGGGTCGCGGCCTCTCGGGTCAGCTCGGCAACGGGCTGTTCGAGAACCGGTCGTCGCCGGTGGCGGTCAGCGGCCTGTGACGGCGCGACGCCTCACCGCCGCCACCCGCGGTTCTGTCACTCCCGGTGCGACGATTCCGTCGCACGGGTCGTGACAGAAGGGCTCATGTCGCGGCGAGGAGCTCGTCGGTGGCGGTCCACGGGTCCAGCTCGCGGGACTGCACCCGCTCGACCAGCGCGTCGAACGCGTCGTGCGTGACCGCCGAGCGAGCCCGCTGGCTCAGCTCGGCCGACACGAGCCGGACCAGCTCCGAACGGGTCCGATCGGCCCGGCGGGCCTCGAGCTCTCCCGTCGCCTCGAGGTGGGCGCGGTGCTCGCGGATCGCGTCGAGGAGCTCCGGCGCGCCGGTGCCGTCGATCCCGACGGTCCGGACGATTGGAGGGCGCCAGGCGGCCGGCGTCGAGAGCGACAGCATCTGCTCCAGGTCCCGTGCCGTGTCGCCCGCGCCCGGCCGGTCCGACTTGTTGATGACGAAGATGTCGGCGATCTCCATGAGACCCGCCTTGTTCGCCTGGATCGCGTCGCCCCACCCGGGGTTCACGACCACGACCACCGTGTCGGCGGTGCCGACCACCTCGATCTCGACCTGACCGACGCCGACCGTCTCGATGACGATCCACGGCAGGCCCGCGGCGTCCAGGACCCGGACCGCCTGGGGCGTGGCCAGCGCGAGGCCGCCGAGGTGACCACGGGTGGCCATCGACCGGATGAACACGCCGTCGTCGAGGGTGTGGTCGCCCATGCGGACCCGATCGCCCAGGATCGCGCCGCCCGAGAAGGGCGACGACGGATCGATGGCGAGCACCCCGATGCGGTCGCCCGCCTGCCGGACCGCGCCGCAGAGCGCGCTCGTGAGCGTGGACTTCCCCGAGCCGGGCGCCCCGGTCAGGCCGACGGTGTAGCCCTGACCTGCTGCTGCGTGCGCCTCACGGCCGACGGTCCGGGCGTCCTCGCCGCCCCGCTCCGTCAGCGTCACCAGCCGGGCGAGGGACGCCCGCTGCCCGTCACGCGCCTCGTCGAGGAGCGCGCGCGCCTGCGCTGCGGTGGTCGACATCGATCAGAGCGAGACGGCCGTGCCGTCTTCGATCAGGTCGTCGCCCGGTTGGATCACCTCGGTGACGCCGGGGACCCGGTCCTTCATGATCCGTTCGATGCCGGCCTTCATGGTCACGGTCGAGGCGGGGCAGCTCACGCACGCACCGGTCAGCTGGACCTGGACCACGCCGGTGGCCTCGTCCACGTCGAGCAGCTCGATGTCGCCGCCGTCCGCCTGGATGGCGGGCCGGATGATCTCGATGACCTCTGCGACTTGCGTGTGCACTGTGTCCGATCCCTCGAATCGTGCCGGCCGTCCCACGGTGGGACCGTCCCCGGTCGGGGAGGCGGGCGCGCCGGTGTCCAGGGTAGCTACAACACCGGAGGGGGCGCGAAGCTTCCCGGGTGCCCGTGAGCCCCCCGATCGTGCTCGCCCACCAGGGCGGTTGGGACGAGATGCTCATGGTGGCCGCCCCGATCCTGCTGTTCTGGCTGATCCTGCGACTGGCGCGACGCCGCGCCGAGCGCTTCGACGCGAGCCTCGACGAGCCGTTCTCGGGGTCCACAGCGTCGGATTCCGACGC
>JAEZFI010000034.1 GCA_023437745.1 Actinomycetes bacterium | reverse complement strand
CCCTCACGGTGGCCGCGCTCGCCGTCGCCGGACTCGCGCTGACCGTCCTCCGGCGTCCGACGGCGCTCACCGAGGCGTCGCTCTGGGCCGAGGACGCCACGGTGTTCCTCGCTCAGGCTTCGGGCCGGGGCTGGCGGGTGTTCAACGACAGCTACAACGGCTACCTCCACACGGTGCCGCGTGGGATCGCCTGGGTCGCGTCCGGCCTCCCGTTCCGCTGGACCCCGGTGGTCGACGCGCTCGGCGCCATGGTGGTGACCGTCGCGTGCTGCGCGCTGGTGCTGTCGCGCCGTGTGGCGTGGCTCCTCCCCCGGTTCCACCAGCGGGTGGCGGTGTACGCCCTGCTCCTGCTCCTCCCGAGGGTGGCCGAGCTGCACGCCACGCTCACCAACACGATCTGGTGGTGCGGGATCGCCCTGCTCATCCTGGTCCTGAGCGACGACCCGACGTCGCGGGCCGGGGTCGCGCTCGAGCTCGTCGTGGTGGTCGTGCTGGTGCTGAGCGGTGCCAACGGGATCCTGCTCGCCCCGTTCGTGGCCTTCCGCTGGTGGCGCACCCGCAGCTGGGCCTCCGTGGCCTTCGCCGGCGCGTGGTGGGCCGCCGCCGCCGGCCAGCTCTGGATCCTCTCGAACACCACCCGTCCCGACGGCGGTGACCTGCCGCCCGTGACCGACCTGGGACGCTGGGCGGTGGAGCGGGTCGTCGGGGCGATCTTCATCTCGGGGCGCTACGTCGGCGACCAGGCGCACCTCGTCGAGGACTGGCCGCTGTGGGTCACGGCGGTCTGCGTCCTCGCCGCGGCGTTGACGGCCGTGGTCCTGATCACGGGGCTGCGACCGTCGACCTGGCTGCTGCTCGGCGGGGTGGTCGCCGCCGGGGTGGCGTCGGGCTACGTCACCGTCGGCGCGTCGGCACGGCTCCTCCCCGAGCGGTACACGGCGATCCCGCTGGCCGCCCTGCTGATCGGGATCGTCGCCGCACGGCCACGGATCCATGCCGTGCGCTGGCTGCAGATCGGGCTCTGGATCTGGCTGGGCCTGGCGCGGGTGTTCGACGTCTCGATCCCCGAGCGGGCGCCGGTGCCGTGGGATCCGGTCGCGGACTGCGTGGAGGCGGCCCGTGACGACTGCGTCGCCCGGGCCAACCCGGTCCCGGGCCAGTGGGCGACGCCGATCGACCCCGGCTGAGACGCCCGACCCGAAGCGCGACGGTGAACCACGCTGTCGCATCGGGGTGGTTGACTGGTGCGGCCATGCCACCGAGGTCCACATCCCCCGACACCAACCGCTCCGGCGCCTACGACGCCGACTCGATCCAGGTCCTCGAGGGCCTGGACGCCGTCCGCAAGCGCCCCGGCATGTACATCGGCGGCACCGGTTCGGCCGGCCTGCACCACCTCGTCTGGGAGCTCATCGACAACGCGGTCGACGAGGCGGCGGCGGGCCACGCCAACCTGATCGAGGTGACCCTGCACCGGGACCGCTCCGTCGAAGTGGCCGACAACGGCCGTGGCATCCCCGTGGGCAAGAAGGACGGCAAGCGGACCGCGCTCGAGTACGTGTTCACCGAGCTCCACGCCGGCGGCAAGTTCGGATCGGGCGCCTACGGGGCGTCGGGCGGGCTCCACGGCGTGGGCGCCTCGGTCGTCAACGCGCTGGCCACCAAGCTGGTCGTCGAGGTGGACCGCGACGGCCAGACCCACCGCCTCGGCTTCTCCGAGCGGATCCCCGGCCGGTTCGACGCCAACGGCGGGTTCAAGGCCACCTCGACGCTCGAGATCGTCAAGAAGGTGCCGCCGCGCCGCACGGGCACCCGCGTCCGCTTCTGGCCCGACTTCGACATCTTCGACCCCGACGCCTCCATCGAGTACGAGCGGGTCAAGGACCACGTCGCCCAGGTGTGCTTCCTGGTCCCCGGTCTCAAGGTGCGCCTCACCGACAAGCGGGCGACCGGCGACGGCACGGTCCGTGAGCCCGAGGAGTTCGTCGCCAAGGGCGGTCTCGCCGACTTCGTCGAGTACCTCTCCATCGGCGAGCCGGTCTGCGACGTCATCTCGATCCACGGGTCCGACACGTTCACCGAGAAGGTGCCGGTCGACGGCAAGATGCGCGACGTCGAGCGGCGCTGCCTGGTCGACGTCTCGCTCCGCTGGGTCAAGGGCTACGACACGAACCTCATCAGCTTCGTGAACACCATCCCCACGGCCGAGGGCGGCACCCACGTCGCCGGGTTCGAGCGGGCGCTCAACAAGGCCGTCAACGACGTGCTGATGGCGAACAACAAGAAGCTCGCCAAGCTCGCCCGCCAGGGGAAGGACCGCGCCGAGAAGGCCGACGTGCAGGAGGGCCTGGTCGCCGTCGTCAAGGCGACGTTCCCCGAACCGCAGTTCCGGGGCCAGACCAAGGGCGAGCTGGGCACCCCCGCGGTGCAGTCGATCGTGTACGACGTGGTCAAGGACGGGCTGGCCTCGTGGATCGAGGGCGGCGGCAAGAAGTCCCACGTCGCCAACGTCCGCGAGAAGATCACCCAGGCGGTGCTCAACCGGGTGTCCGCCCGTCAGACGCTCGAGCTGAAGCGCAAGGCCGCGTCGCTGGGCAGCACCGGCATGCCGGACAAGCTCGCCGACTGCCGCACCCACGGTCCCGAGGCCGAGCTGCTGATCGTCGAGGGCGACTCCGCCGCCGGGCCAGCCAAGGCCGGCCGCAACGCCGAGTACATGGCGGTGCTCCCGCTGCGGGGCAAAGTCGTGAACGCCGGCAAGTCCAACCTCAAGCAGGTCATCGAGAACAACGAGGCGCAGGCCCTGTTCACGGCCATCGGCGCCGGGTCCGGCCGGGACTTCAAGCTGGAGGACGCCCGGTACGGCCGCATCATCATCCTGTGCGACGCCGACGTGGACGGCAGCCACATCCGCTGCCTGCTCCTCACGCTCATCTACCACTACATGCGACCGCTCCTCGAGCACGGGTGCGTCTACGCAGCGCAGCCACCGCTCTACACGGTGAAGGTCAACGACGTGGTCCACCACGCCTTCAGCGAGGAGGACAAGCTCCGCCTCACCGACGAGCTGTGCCGGGGCACCAACCGCCGCCCCGAGAACCTCCAGTGGGTGCGGTTCAAGGGCCTCGGCGAGATGGACGTGCAGGAGCTCGCCGAGACCTGCCTCGACGCCGAGACCCGCATCCTGCGGCGCATCACCATGGACGACGCGATGACCGCCAAGCACGACGTCGAGGAGACGTTCGACACCCTCATGGGCACCGACGTCGCCAAGCGCCGTCAGTTCCTCCTCGACAACTCGGACCTGATCGACCTCGAGGCGCTCGACGTCTGAGCCCTCCACCGTGTCGGGTCGATCCCACCGCGCCCGGCGCGGTGCACTCGACCCAGAACGGGCCACAACGTCAGCGAGCGCCCTCCGAAG
>JAEZFI010000023.1 GCA_023437745.1 Actinomycetes bacterium | reverse complement strand
GCGGGACCTGCGTGCCCAGGTCCATCACGCTGCGGCGGCCGTCGAGCGCGTCGAGGAACTCCCCGAAGGTCTCCCAGCCCCACTCGATGCCAGCGCTGAGCGCAGCTCCCGGGATGTCTTCGACGCCTTCCATGAGGCCGATGAGCCAGTCGTGGCGGTCGGGTGCGACCGGCGCGAAGCCGACGCCGCAGTTGCCCATGACCACGGTGGTCACGCCGTGCCAGCAGGAGGGGGAGAGCTGCTCGTCCCAGGTGGCCTGGCCGTCGTAGTGGGTGTGGATGTCGACGAAGCCGGGGGTGACGAGAGCACCGTCGGCGTCGAGCTCCTGCCGGCCACGACCGTCGACCTGGCCGACCTGGGTGATCATCCCGTCGGTGATCGCCACGTCGGCCGTGCGCGCGAGCGCTCCCGTGCCGTCGACGACGGTGCCACCACGGATGACGAGGTCAGGTCTGTCCATCGGTCCCCCCGGACGCGCTGGGTCGAACGTGCATCTTCGCAGGCGCGGGACACAGGAGCTGCCGTCCCCAGCCGCGCACCCCGAACTGTCACCACCGGCGGGGATATCGCCGGTGGATGGTGACAGTTCAGCGTGGGCTGCGTCCGCGCCGGGCGACGACGACGCCACCGCCGGCGACGACGAGCAGCACGGCTCCTCCCAGCACCCACGGCCGCCGGTCACCCTCATCTTCGGCGACGACGTCGTCGACGAGGTCGCCCTGGGGTGACGTCGGGGCGGGAGCCGTGAAGCGGGGCAGCGTCGGGGCCGGTGGGACCTCGTCGGCGAGGAAGACCGGGTTGGCGATGACCGTGATAACCTCGGCACCCTCGAACCGGCGCTCGTCGATCACCTCGGCGCCCCAGTAGGTGCCGAGGGGCCCCTCGTCCGGGACGCGGTCGATGCTGACGGTGTGGGTGAACTCGTCGCCCGTCACCGGCAGGCGTTCCACCTCGGTGCCGTTACGACGGACGGACAGGACCTGGCCGTCGCCTCCGTCGACCGCCAGCGTCAGCGTGGCGGTCTCGGCGGCGAGCGTGTCGCCGAACGTGGCCGCGGTCCCGTCGGGTGCCGTCGCGGTGAGGCCGAGCTCGGGGCTCTCCCGTCCCAGGCCCCGGACGTAGGCGTGGCCGCGGCGGAGGGCCTCGTCGACGGCGGGCCGGCTCAGCTGCTCCGCCCACACCATGGTGGTCGTGCGGCCGTAGTCGGCTCCCAGCTTGTCGTCGGACCCGGACACCGCGGTCAGCCGGTGGCCCTGGCGGAGCTGCTCCTCCCAGAAGTCGATGCTCGTGCGGACGAACGGGTTCGCGACCTCGATGCCCTCCACGTCGGCGATCGAACCGTTCGACACCACCTCCACGAGGTGCGTGGCCGACCAGTCGACCTCGTCGACCAGCTCCAGGAAGCAGCCGCGGCAGGTGGAGCCGAACGTCTCGGGCGGGAACACCGTGGGGTGCGCCAGCGAGACCAGCGCGCCGTCCGCCGCGGACGCACGCTGGATGTCGGCGATCCGGATCCCGTCGTACCCGACGCGGTGCTCCACGACCGACGGGGTCTCGCCCAGCACGATCATGTGGCCGCGATAGGTGATGACCTCGCGTCCGGGCCAGACCAGGAGGTCGGGGTTGTCGCGCTGCGTGCGGCCGAGCGTCGTCCAGTGGGCGGGGGTGACGTATTCCGTGACCGGCACGATGTCCAGGCCGGCCGTGCGGGCTGCGGCGATCATCGCCTCGGGCTCGGGGCCCTCGGGGTGGCTGTGGAAGGCGTGGAGGTGGAAGTCGCCGGCGTACCAGCCGGGCTCGTCGCGCGCGACGTGGGTGGGGTCGACCGGATCGGCGGCGAGGGGCTGGGCCGGCTCGCCGGAGGGGCAGGTCAGCTCGACCCGCCAGGTGAGCTCGTCCTGCTCGACGGCCGCGAAGCCCAGTTCGACGTGCCAGACACCGGGTTCCAGCGCGCCGTCGACGACGGTGCGCTCGATGCGGCCCGGCTCGATCACGATGGGGTCCATCCCGCGGTCGATGCGACCCTGGCGGTTGCCCGACCAGCTGCGGAAGGCGTCGGGACCCTCGACCCCGCTGGCGTCCCAGGTGCCGAGGTCCACCACGCCCGCGTCGATCGGGTCCCAGGTGTAGGCGACCTCGATGCGAGCCGTCCCGTCGGTCACCTCGAAGGGGAGGAGCTGGTAGGTCTTCTCGTCCTCCGGTCCGATCGTGCCGGTGAGGGTGAGCGTCTCGTCACCGCACAGGTTCGATTGGGCGCCGGCGCTGCCGTCGAGCAGGGCGAGCGGGACGACGGCGAAGACCGTGGCGACGGCCGCGCCCAGGGCGCGGAGGTGTCGGCGGGCGGGAGGACGCATGCCGGGCCGAGGCTAACCCCGGCTGCGACGGCCTCGGCGGGAGCGCGAATCCGCTCGAACCGTCGCGCCCGGCTTCGTAGCGTGGTGCGCGATGTTGTCGTCGTCCGAGATCGCTGCGTTCGAGCGCGACGGCGTCGTCGCCCTGCGCGGCGTGGTGCCCGCCGACCTGGTCGCCGCCTGCCGTGACCAGGTCGACCTCGTGTTGTGGCACTGCGGCGTCGACCCGGAGGACCCTGCCACCTGGACGCAGCCGGTCGTGCGGGTGATGTGCCCGGTGTCGGCCGAGTTCCGGACGGCTGGCACGATGCCGGCGCTGTGGGAGGTGTACGACCAGCTGCTCGGACCGGGTCGCTGGCGGCCGCACCAGGGGATGGGCGGGACGATCCCCGTGCGGTTCCCCCACCACGACGATCCGGGTGACGCGGGGTGGCACCTCGACGGGGGCTACGTCGGGCCCGACGGCACCTACTGGATCAACAGGGCGAGCAGAGGGCGGGGCCTGCTGGTGCTGTTCCTGCTCGACGACGTGGGACCCGACGACGCGCCGACCGAGCTGAAGATGGGCTCGCACCTCGACCTCCCGGCGGTGCTCGCGCCGTTCGGCGATGAGGGCGCGAGCTTCCTGACCGTCGCGGAGCACTTCCCTCCCGCGACGCTCGAGCGCGAGTCGGCGTTCGCGACCGGCGCCGCTGGTGACGTGTTCGTCTGCCACCCGTTCCTCGTGCACCGGGCGACGTGGCCCCACCGCGGGACGCGACCCCGAGCGATCGCGCAGCCCGGCGTGGTGATCGACGGTCAGTTCGCGCTGGACGGCGGGGATGCGTTCCCGGTCGAGCGTGCGATCAGCCGGGCGGGTTGATCGGCAGGCGGACCAGCATCGATGTGCCCGCCGGGCTCGAGTCGATCGTGATGTCACCGCCGTGGACCTCGGCGACCACGCGCCGCGAGATGTCGAGCCCGAGGCCCGTGCCGTGGCCGACGTCCTTGGTCGTGAAGAACGCCTCGAACGCCCTGGCCTGCACCTCGGCCGGCATGCCGGGGCCGGTGTCGGCGATCTCCACGACGAGGTCGCCGTGCTCGACCCTCGCCTCGATCCGGATCGTGCCCGAGCCCTCCATGGCGTCGATGGCGTTGTCGATGAGGTTCGTCCACACCTGGTTGAGGGCGCTGGGCATGGCCTCGATGCGGGGAAGGTCGGGCGCGTAGCGGCGCTCGATCGTGATGCCGTCGCCGAGCTTGTGGCCGAGCACCACGAGGGTGCTGTCGATGCCTTCGGTGACGTCGATCAGCTGGAGCGAGGCGCGGTCGACCTGGGAGTAGGAGCGGACGTTGTCGACGAGGTTCGACACCCGGCGGGTCGACTCCGAGACCTCGCGGAGGAGCGTGCTCACGGAGAGGGTGCCGGCCACCCAGTCGAGGCCGTGGCCGAGGGTCGCCTCGTCGAGTGTCGACGCCGCCTTCTCGCACCACTCGATGGTGACGTTCGCGGCGGCGAGGGTGGGGGCGATGCGCCACGCGTCGTCGACCCCGCGTCCCTCGAGCCAGTCGAGCAGCTCGTCCTCGCGGTCGGCGACGGCGAGCGGGTCGACGTCGCCGGACGGAGGTTCGATCGTGCGGCGGAGCTCGTCGAGGGCGACGAACTGCTGGGAGGTGAGGGACCGCTCGGCGAGCGCCACCAGCGAGGCGAGGAGCGCGGTGCATGTCTCCTGCAAGGTGTCCGCGGCCCGTGCCGCGGAGGCCGCGGGGTTGTTCAGCTCGTGGGCGAGGCCGGCGGCGATCTTGCCGAGGGACACGAGCCCGGCACGCTCCCGTGCCATCGCATCCATGTTGCGGACCGTCTGGAAGAAGCCCTTGATCAGGTGGACGCCGAAGGGGAACCAGGTGCCGACGATCCGACCGAGCTCGTCGGCTCGGACGCGCAGGATCCGACCGTCGGAGGTGGCGCACCCGGTGGCCATGTAGCCCGCGGAGTCCGTCCAGGCGTGGAAGCCGCCCGCCCAGACCCCGGGGCGCTCCATGGCGCCGGCGACCGACTCCGTGTGGTCGATGCGTCGGGTCAGCTCGATGCGGCCGTCGAGGAGCACCCACCACGCGTCGGCCGGTGCGTTCTCGACGAAGAGGCGGTCGCCGGTGGTGAAGCGGACCTCGTCGCCCGCGGCGAGGAGCTCGCCGAGCTGCTCGTCCGAGAGGCCGTCGAAGATGAACAGCCCCCGAAGCTCGGCGAGGTGCATCAGACGGTCTCCAGGTAGCGGTGGATCATGTGGACGGACATGGCGCCCTCACCGACGGCGGAGGCGACGCGCTTCATCGAGTCGAGCCGGACGTCGCCGGCAGCGAACACGCCGGGGACGCTGGTCTCGAGGGCGAAGGGGGCTCGTTCGAGCGGCCAGTTGCCGTTGTCGGCGGCCAACGTGAGATCGGGTCCGCAGAGCAGGAAGCCGTGCTGGTCACGGCGGACCTCGCCGCCCAGCCAATCGGTGCGGGGCGCCGCGCCGATGAAGACGAAGAGCGAGTTCGTGGCGACGTCCTCGGTGGTGCCGGTCTCGCGGTGGCGAAGGGTGAGCGTCTCGAGATGCCCGTCGCCGCCGCCCGCCGCGACCTCCGTGCAGAGCCGGACCTCGACGTTGCCGGTGGTGCGGATCCGCTCGACGAGGTACTGCGACATGGACTTCTCGAGCGAGTCGGAGCGCACGAGCATGACGACCTTGTTGGCGTGGCGGGCGAGGTTGAGCACGGCCTGGCCCGCCGAGTTCGCGGCACCGACGACGTAGACGTCCTCGCCGGCGATGCCGAGGGCCTCGGAGGCGGTGGCGCCGTAGTAGACGCCGCGCCCGTTGAGCTCGGCGAGGCCGGGGGTCTCCATCATCCGGTACGACACGCCGGTGGCGACGAGCACGGCTCGTGATTCGATCTCGGAGCCGTCGGCGAACTGGACGACTCGAACCGGGCCGCGGCTGGTGAGCCCGACGACGTCGCGGGCGAGCACCATCTCGGCGCCGAAGCGGCGGGCCTGCGCGACGGCGCGATGGGTGAGGTCGGCGCCCGACAGCCCCTTGGGGAAGCCGAGGTAGTTCTCGATCGCCGCGCTCTGACCAGCCTGCCCGCCCGGGGCCTCGCGCTCGATGACGACAGTGGAGAGGCCTTCCGACGCGCCATAGACCGCAGCGGCGAGGCCGGCCGGCCCGGCGCCGACGACGCAGAGGTCGTACAACGGCTGCTCGGCCATCGTGCGGAGGCCCAGCGCGTTGGCGAGCACGAGGGTGGAGGGTGCGCGCAGGGGCTCGGCCTCGGGCAGGAGGACGAGGGGCAGGTCCTCGGAGGCGGCGCCGGCAAGCTGGTGGAGGCGGACGGCCTCGTCGTCGGCGCTGACGTCCATCCAGCGGTACGGGACGTGGTTTCGGGCGAGGAAGGTCTTCACCTCGTGGCTGCGCTCGGACCAGCGGTGGCCGACGACTCGCAGCTCGTCGGTGCGGACGGGGTGCTGGGCGCGCCAGTCGTCGAGCAGGTCGTCGAGCACCGGGTAGAGGCGCTCCTCGGGCGGGTCCCACGGTTTGAGGAGGTAGTGGTCGAGGCCGATCTCGTTGATCGCTCGGATGGCGGCGTCCGTGTCGGAGTAGGCGGTGAGCAGCACGAGCTTGGCCTCGGGAGCGTGCTCCTTCGCCTGGTCGAGGAACTCGATGCCGGTCATGTTCGGCATGCGTTGGTCGGAGGCGATGAGCGCCACCTCGCGACCTCGCAACGCGAACTCCGCCAGCAGCTCGAGGGCCTGCGCGCCGGACGTGGCCCGGAGGATCTGGTAGTCGGAGCCGTACTGCTTGCGGAGGTCACGCGCGACCGCCTGGGACACGCCCGGATCGTCGTCCACGCTCAAGATCGCCGGCTTCGCCACCACGCCTCCCGTCTGGTGCGCGTCAAGCTACGCCGTCGTTGGCGGGGTCGCAGCCGGCGCTGCCGGGTCACGTCAGTTCGATCTCGCACGCGCCCATGTAGGTGTCGCCAGTGAGGTCCAACAGCAGGTCGAGATATTCGGTGTTCACCTCGTCCACCGCGTCCTCGACTCGCCGATCCTCGTGACCTTCCTCCACGTCGAAGACCACGGTCCCGTCGGAGGTCAGCACACGGCGAATGCGCAACGTTCGAAGCATGTTCTCGTCGAACTCGCCACGTAGCTCCACCGCGGACGCGCCCGGCAAGACGTCGGTCAACGTGGCGACCACGAGGCGTTCTGAGAGGTCGGCAAGCGTGCGACCGAGCATCTCCCATTCGTCCAGCATCTGAGCGAAGTCGGCTGTCAGCTCCGGATCGATCATGTTTGCTCCTCCGGCACCCAAGTCGAAGGCGACGCTAACGAGGGGGTGTGACGTGGGCTGCCCGCTATCGCCTCGCCTCGCCAAGAGTGCCCGTAGCTTCGGGCAGGTGGAGGACCTGACCGCAGGGCTGTACGAGGTGCTCGTCACCGAGGGCCTCAAGGCCCGACTTGGAGCGCTCACCGGAAGGGAGCCAGATGAGCGACCGCTCCACGCCGCTGAAGCTCCGGACCGAATCGCCTGGCACCTGAGTCGCCAGATCGACCGGGCGCTCAATGCCGTAGCCGAAGCGGATCGAGCGCGCGTCGGCGTCGAGGTGGCACGAGCCCTGCTCGATCGGCTCGGTGAGATGGTCGAGGTGGATCGGTCCGAGACACCGACCGACCCCGCGAGTGTCCTGCACGCGATTCTGGGGCGTCGCGTCGATGGGGGTACTGAGTCCATCGCCCAGCCGCTGATCCCGCTGCTCGATACAACCCTGCTGACCAACGCGCCGGGCGAGCCGAACCTGTGGAGCCAGCTGCGGTCCGAGATCGAATCCGCCGATCGCATCGATGTCGTGATGGCCTTCATCCGACGCAGCGGCATTGCACCGCTGGTCGACGCGCTTCGCCGCCATTGCGAACGGGGACGATCGCTTCGCGTGCTGACGACGACCTACACCGGGTCCACCGAACAGGCAGCGCTCGACCGGCTCGTGGACCTGGGGGCGGACGTCCGGGTGTCGTACGACCTCAGCACGACTCGCCTCCATGCCAAGGCGTGGGTCTTTCATCGACGCTCCGGCTTCTCCACCGCCTACGTCGGATCGTCCAATCTGACCCATTCAGCCCAGGTCACTGGGGTGGAATGGAACGTTCGCGCCTCAGCCGCTCGCAATCCGCACGTGATCGACAAGTTCGGCGCCGTGTTCGACAGCTATTGGTGGAACGGTGACTTCGTCTCCTATGACACTGCTCAGTTCGTCGAGGAGCAGCAGCGAGCCGGACGGTCGGACGCAGGTCCCCACGTGATCCTGAGCCCGATCGAAGTGCGACCGCTTCCGTTCCAGGAGCGGCTCCTCGAACTCATCGAAGTGTCGCGGCAGCGAGGGCACCATCGGAACCTGCTCGTCTCAGCGACCGGCACGGGGAAGACCGTCATGGCCGCCCTCGACTTCGCGCGCCTCCGAGGGCAGATGGGCCGCTCGAGGCTGCTGTTCGTCGCGCACCGAGAGGAGATCCTCGACCAGAGCATCGCGACATTCCGTCACACGCTTCGTGATCCGTCGTTCGGTGAGAAGTGGGTTGGCGGCGCTCGGCCCGCTCGATTTGAACATGTCTTTGCCTCGGTCCAGAGCCTGAATGCCAACGGCCTGGCTGACCTGCAGCCTGATCACTTCGACGTGGTGATCGTCGACGAGTTCCACCACGCCGCCGCAGTGTCGTACCAGCGTCTCCTCGAACGTCTCCGTCCGATCGAACTGCTCGGGCTGACGGCCACGCCGGAGCGCAGCGATGGCATGCCAATCCTGCATTGGTTCGACGACCGCATCGCAGCAGAACTGCGCCTCTGGGACGCGATCGATCAGCAGTACCTCGCTCCGTTCCTCTACTTCGGGATCCACGACGGCATCGACCTGTCCGACATTCCTTGGCGACGTGGACACGGCTACGAGACTGAGGCACTCACCGAGCGCTACACCAGCTCTGACGCATGGGCGCGCCTCGTGGTCAAGCAGGTCGACGACCACGTGGACGTTCGTGCGATGCGCTGTCTGGGGTTCTGCGTCAGCGTTGAGCACGCCAGATTCATGGCACACCACTTCAGCCGCCATGGGATCCCCGCCGTGGCGATCTCGGGTGAGAGCCCTCGTGATGATCGGGCGAAGGCACTCCGCGATCTGACTGGGGGCGAGGTCAGGGTCGTGTTCTCCGTCGACCTGTTCAACGAAGGTGTTGACCTCCCGAACGTCGACACGGTCTTGATGCTCCGGCCCACCGAGAGCCCCGTGCTGTTCCTCCAGCAACTCGGCCGCGGTCTCCGCCGCGCCAAGGACAAGCCGCATTGCACCGTGCTCGACTTCGTCGGAACTCATCGCAAGGAGTTTCGCTTCGATCGCCGCTACCGCGCCTTGCTGGGTGGCACTCGTCGCGACGTCGAGCGAGCGGTCCAGGCGCAGTTCCCGTTTCTGCCGTCGGGTTGCAACATGCAGCTTGACCAGAAGGCCTCTGAGATCGTAATCCGGAGCCTGCGCGAGGCGATTCCGTCGAGGTGGCCGGCGAAAGTCGACGAACTCCGGTCGCTCCGTCGCGAGCGCCCTGACATCGGGCTCGCGGGCTATCTCGTCGAGACCGGTCTCGATCTTGCCGACCTCTACTCGGGCTCACAGAGCTGGTCCGACCTTGTCGCCGCGGCTGGGGGCGAGTTGCTCCCCGAGGGGCCCAACGAGGGCCCGCTTCGTCGAGCCATCGGTCGTCTGCTCCATCTCGACGACAGCGAGCGCATCCGGACCTACCGCCGCCTCCTGTCGGGCCAAGCGCCCAACCTCGAGGCGCTCTCCGCGCGGGAGCGACGTCTCGTGCAGATGCTGGTCGCGTCCCTGGGCGATCAGGCGCTCACCAAAGCGGCGTCTCTACGCGACGGCGTCGAAGTCGTGTGGGCTCATCCTCAGGTGCTCGCTGAGCTGGTCGAGGTGCTCGACGTACTTGGCGAGGGGATCGACCACATCCATCGACCACTCGGCACTCACCCTGACGCGCCGCTGGAAATCCATGCGCGGTACAGCCGCATCGAGATCCTCGCCGCGATGGGCCTCGCCGGAGACCGAGCCAAGATTGCTCCCTGGCAGAGCGGCGTCTACGAAGCGAAGCCTGCGAACGCCGAGATCTTCGCCTTCACGCTCGACAAGAGCAGCGGCGGGTTCTCCCCGACCACCCGCTATCGCGACTATGCGATCAGCCGGTCGCTGATCCACTGGGAGTCCCAGTCCACCACTCGCGAGGACAGTGCGACAGGACGCCGCTACAGGCATCACGCGCGGGACGGACGCACGATTCTGCTCTTCGCCCGCGAGCGAACCGACGACCGAGCATTCTGGTTCCTCGGGCCGGCGACCTACCGCGGTCACGTCGGCGAGAAGCCCATGGCGATCACCTGGGAGCTCGACGTCCCACTGCCGGGGGATCTCTACGCTGCGTTCGCTGCGGCAGTGGCGTAGCTCAGCTCAGCCCGGTTGATCGGACCGCAAGCAACCAGCGATGCGCCACAGCGGTTCAGCGCACTCGACCGCTGCGAACCTGCGTCCGCCCGACGTCCTTCCGCCCCGTGGTGCGTTGCTCCTGTTCAAGTCCGTCTCTGCAACTTCCGCCCCAACTAAAGCGCGGGGCGGATCGGTTTACTAGCGGCCGAGTGTCTGCAAGCGAGCTTTAGGTCGCCCTTGTCGGCTCCCGTCCCTCTCCGACAGAAGGGCGCAGCGGCCTGGGCCCCTGATACCGTTTCGTCGGAACAACGAGGGGGATCTCTGATGTCGATTTCGCACGTACGCGCTCGCGCTGCCCTGGCACCGCTGCTGCTCGGCCTGTTCGCGCTGGTCACGGCCTGCGCGCCGCCGCCTCCGCCGCCCGGCATCTACTTCTTCCCGCCGTCGGTCGGGTACGTGGGTCGCAACTTCACCCCGACCGCCACGGCGTCGAACAACCTGGCGGTGTCGTTCGCGCTCGACGAGTCGAGCACCGGCTGCTCGCTGATCGAGGGCGTCGTGACCTTCGAGACGGTGGGTAGCTGCGTGATCACCGCCTCGCAGGCCGGCGCGGATGCGCTGCCCGCAGTGCAGCGCACGATCCCGATCTACGAGTGCCCCGCCCTGCGCGGCGGCCTGTGGACCGGCCCGCAGGGGCTCAGCGCCAACGTCACCGTGGCGGGCAACCTCTTCAGCGGCACGGTCGACCTCTCGTCGCTGGGCTACGGCGTGCAGATCTTCTCGGGCAGCGTCGACTGCGAGATCGTCTACATGATGTTCAACACCACGCCCCTGACCGGTGTCCTGTCACCCGACGGCATGACCCTCAGCGGCAGCTACCAGGGCATCTCGGTCGTCCTCCACGCGCCGCAGCCGTAGGCGGGTCGACCGCCGAGCGATCTGAGTCGCTGACTGACCCGGGGTGCTGATCGCCCCGGGTCAGTTCGCGATCGAGTCGACGATGGGGCCGAGGAACGCCGCGTGGTCCCACTGGTCGGGTGGGGTGGTGCCCTCACCCGGCACGAGGCCGCCGCTCGGGTAGCGGGCGAAGAGGTTCGGGTCGCCCACCGGCGGACCGTCGAACTTCGCGTAGGTGCCGTTCCGAGCGACCACCAGGTCGAGGCTCGGGATCACGTAGATGTACTGCCCGTCGTGGCCCTTGGCGATGAACATGTCGTCCGGCACGCCCGCGACGTCGTCCAGCCACCACTGCAGTCCGTAGAGGTCCGGCGCCGCGCGTGAGCCCTTCACCGAGTCGGCGACCCACTCCGCCGGGATCACCTGGTTCGATCCCCACCTGCCCTCGTTCAGGTAGAGCAGCCCGAAGCGGGCGAAGTCCCGTGTCGTGGTGTCGACGCAGCAGTAGGTGAGCGTGTGCCCTTCGGCGTCGCGCCACATGTCGACCTTGGTGACCCCGATCGGCTCCCAGAGCTTCTCCTTGGCGTAGTCGTCCGCCGCCATGCCGGTGGCCTGCTCGAGCACACCTGACAGCAGCATGGACCCGCCGCTCGTGTAGTTGAACTGGGTCCCGGGCGGCACGTCCTTCGGGCGGGACGCGGCGTAGGCGAGTTGGTCCCGCTCGCCGACCACCATCTTGATGACGTCCGACGTCTGCAGGTCGGTCGGGTCGTAGCTCTCCTCCCAGGCGAGTCCGGAGCTCATCTCCAGCACGTCGCGCAACGTGACGTCGCCGAGGCCGCGGTCCGCCCACTCGGGGAAGTAGGTGGTCATCGGCTCCTCGATGCTCGGGATCTTCCCCTCGCCGATGGCGATGCCGACCAGCGCGCTGGCCACGCTCTTGCCCACCGACCAGCTGGCCGCCCACGACTCGGCGACGGCGCCCGGCGCGTACCACTCGCCCACGATCGTCCCGTGGCGCACGACCACCACGCCCTGGGTGTTCTTGCCGTCCTGGAAGGCGTAGGACCGTGCGGCGTCCAGCCCCGCTGCGTCCATGCCCTGCTCGTCGGGCTCGCCGACGGCCCACGTCCCGTCCGGGACGGCGGAGGGCGCGGACGTCGACGAGCGTTCCGCCGCAGTGGTGGTGGTGGTCGAAGTGCTCGAGGCAGCAGCGCCCGGGGGCGGCTGGACGTCGTCCGAACACCCCGTCAGCGCGACCGCCGCCGTCGCGACGAGTGGAGCGAGCCAGCGGATCCGTCGTGAGCGTTCGATCATCCCGGCGTTCTACCGGAGATCGAGTGCGGCTGGCGGCCGGACCGCGTGTCGGCGCGGCTCAGGTGGTCCGGGCTCGGGTAGGTCGTCGTCATGAGCCTGTCCGCCCTCGCCCTCAACTGCACCCTCAAGTCGTCGCCGGCCGAGTCGAGCTGCGAGCTGATGCTCACGCAGCTGGCGGAGCGACTTCGTACCCACGACGTCACGACCGACCAGGTTCGCATCGCCGACCACGACGTGCTGCCCGGTGTGTCGATCGACGAGGGCGACGGTGACGAGTGGCCGTCGATCCGGGACCGTCTGCTGGCATCGGACATCCTGATCCTCGGTACGCCGATCTGGTTGGGATCGCCGTCGAGCCTGTGCAAGCGGGTGTGCGAGCGGCTGGATGCCGAGCTCGGTGAGCTCGACGACGCGCAGCGCACGCCGATGTTCGGCAAGGTCGCGGTGGTGGCCGTGGTGGGCAACGAGGACGGCGCGCACCACGTGTCGGCCGAGTGCTACCAGTGGCTGGCCGACGTCGGGTTCACGATCCCGGCGAGCGGCACCACCTACTGGGTGGGCGAGGCGATGGGACGGGTCGACTACAAGGACCTCGACGACACGCCGGAGAAGGTGGCTGGCCAGCTGGACATGGTCGCCTCGAACGCAGCGCACCTCGCCGGCCTGCTGTCGGCCTCTCGCTATCCCGGCACGCCCAACGCGGGCTGACGCCCGACCGTTCACACCGAACGGGGGAAGGCGGCTCAACCGGCCAGCCGACCCTCCACACCGCTGAAAGGCTCATGGTGCGGGAGGCGCTCGACGCGAGGTAGTTCGGCGCGTGGCTCCGTGGGCGTCGGCGCTGCAGGCGTGCCCGGGATCGCGGCGGGACGGTCGGCCGGCTCGAGGAACGCTCGCAGCAGGGGCGGTGTCGGTCGCAGCAGCTCGCCGCCGTACCGGTGGCCACCCTCGGCGTCGAGCTCGGTCCGATGGACCACCATCCACCCGTCGAGGTCGCCGCACCGAACCCGCAGCGTCCCGCCGGGCCGCACCTCGACGCCGTCCGGAACGGCGACCAGCAAGCCTGACGTCGACGCGTTCAGGACGGTGGCGGGCACCCGGTGGGAGCGTCCTCGACCGCCCCGGTGAAAGCGGCTGGGCATGCCGAGCTCGACGGCCGTGGGTGCGTCGCTCCGGTGGCCGATCCGCCGCTCGCTGCCGGTGTAGGGCTCGACCGTCGGTGTCATCGGCGCCGTCGCGACGAGCGTCACGAGCGGTCGCAGCCGCAAGTCGCTCCCGTCGGGGATGGCCACGCTGACGTGGGCCGATTCGTAGGTGTCGGCGAGGGCAAGCGCCCGTGTCAGGAGGTCGCCGAGGCTCATGCCGGGCAGCGTCCGGTCGCCGGCCACTCGAAGACGAACCTCCGTCGGGCCCGAGGCCGGAGCGAAGGCCACGATCTCCGTGACCGGCCGCTTGCGGAGCAGACGTTAAGCCTTCCAGGCGGCACGGACGGCCACCGTGTCCGGCGCCGTGGCCTGCAAGCTCTCCACCAGCATCCCGAGGTCCACGCCGTCGAGGGTAAGGGGCGATCTCCGGCGTGGCAGTGGGTCATCTTGCTCGCCAAACAACTGTTGCGTTGCGGATAAGTGGGTAGTCTTCGCTTCGGTGCCTTGCCCCAAGGCACCGAAGTGCGGGAGATGCGGGATCGGAAGGCTGCTGCGGCGCGGGGCGAGCGCCAGCGGAGGCGGCCGTTGCGGTCCGACGACGTGCGTGATGGAAGGCGAGACGGCATGCTCGATCTGATCAGGTTCTCAGGCGTTGATCCCGAGGTCTCCGACGTCTCGCTGATGCCCCCGCTCCTGTGGACGACGGCGGAGTGCGCCTGCGCGCTTCGAGTCAGCGAGGATGACCTCGACGCCTGGCGTCTGGCTGGCGAGGGCCCGCTCTACGTGGAGGTCGCGAGCATGGTTCGCTACCGCCCGACGGATGTGGCGGAGTGGGTGTCATCGCTGCCGACGAAGCGGCAGCGCCCGGACCTGTTCTCCCGCTCTCGCGGCGGGTCGTAGAGCCCGAGGTCGGAATCGAACCGACGACCTGCTGTTTACAAGACAGCTGCTCTGCCAACTGAGCTACTCGGGCACTCGGGCGGGGGTTGGCAGAGTTCTCGGCAGACCACTCTCCGCTACTGCCCTGCACAGCGCTGATCGTAGGGGAGGAGGAGGAGAGCAGGAGCGTCCCGCTGAGATCCGAAGCGCCCGTTGGTGAGCCACTGGGTGAGTCGGCTCCGTCTGTCATCACCATGAGCCGACGAATCCCGTGGGTGGTTCACCACTGCGGCACGAGGTGATCGACGCATCACGAGGATCCGCGTCCCGGTGCTTCGACTCGCTCCTGTGGTCTTGGTCGGCAGCGGAGCTACGAGCGCACGCGAGCCTGCACCTGATTTCGAATTCGGGCAGCTACCTCGGCATGGAGAGGTATGGAGGCCTCAGCCTCCAGCGTCACGGCCAGTCCGAAGGGAACGGCGTCGCGCATAGGTTTGACGAGCGCACGGCAGTTCACCTGAATCGGGATGGTCGCCCCATCGACGTAGGCAGATACGAGGGTGCCGCCCAGGACCTCGTGCTGCAAGGTTCCTCGCTTGACCGTTTGCCAGTCGGCGCCTTGACGCCGCAGCCGTAGCGGCTCGGTGACGGGTTTGAAGTAGAGCTCTGCCGCTCGGTGCTGCCGGCTCGCGGTTCGCAGCGGAGGAAAATACGCGAGAGTGATCACCAGACGCCGACCACCAGATACGCCGGCGAGGCTTGGTGGAAGTGGTAAGTCGAATCGCAGAGCTTCTTCGTCGCGAAGCCGGCCCCATCCCAAGGCAGTAGCTCGCTGAGCGTCTCCGCGCAGGATTCGGTCCGAATCGAGAACGCCGTAGCCGAGGAAGCGCGATACACCGTCCTTTATTCGCGTGGGAGACATCCCAGTCAGGAGGCTTGCGATCTCATCGGACGAAGGCGTAAGGCGACATGAATGCACAAGCAGCGCCTTGGTGAGTACCGCTGAGGCAAGGGGGTCAACCTCGACGCCCGAATCGTTGGTGAGCCGATCCAGCAGCTCCAGTATTCGCGCCCCGTAGTGCGATACAAGTGCGGCCGATGCTGACGTGCCCTGAATGAACACGAACTCGTCGAGCACACCGGCGACGCCACCGGGTGACGCTGCCCGGATACCTGGTGCGAGCGGACTGGGATTTGGCAGATAGCTCGCAGGCGTGGTTAACGCAGCCGGCTGCAAGCGATACAACAGTCGCCCGCCGGGGGCGAGCATGTCTGGCTTGATGGATCTGCGATACCCCATCCCGAGGCCCGACAGCGGACTGGGAAGGGCCTCCGGCCCCGACGCTGAGCCACGGAGCAGGTCGCGCCTAGCCCCCGCAACGTACGTCTCGCAGTCGTCGTCGTGAGCCGCCCCGACACATAGGGCCGTCATCGCCTCGGCGGGACTAATGACTCGCCGGTTGGCTGCATCGTTCAACAGAACTTCCAGAGTCTTCGCGCGCATCTTGGCGTCGTCGAGAGCGTCAAGCGTCGCTGCGTCTACGTCAAAGTCGATTGGGCGCAGCTGATTCCCGGCGCTGATAACGAACAACAGGTCGAATTCGTAGGCGAGATAATCGAGAAGGCGCGCCCACGGTGACAGAGTGGTCGCAAGTGGATTGGCGCCGTCGCCGACCGACAGGTTGACGAGCCGGACGGTCGGCGCCACTTCGGTGAGCCGAATGACAGCGCGATGTACGAGGTCGACTGCAAGGACATCGTCCGGTATCCGTTCGCGGGTTCCTGCTGTGGTCGGAAATGGCTTCATGATCGGTCTCACGTAGACCGGTCGTCGAGGCCCTCGCTCGCTGGCCTGTGATCCCTGGTCACCGTGCAGCACCACGCTCGTGATTGCAGTGCCGTGCAAGCGTTCGGCCGGAGCGATCGTCGAGCCCCAATCGTCAGGGTCGTCGAGGACGATTCGTCCGTCGAGGGCAGAGTGGGCCGCCAGCGGCAGCCCATCGAGCACCGCCACTAGTGGTGGCTCTTCAACCAGATCCGGGCCGGGTGGGAAGGGTCTATCGGTGGTGTCGGGCGAAGGCAGCTCGACGAATGCCTGAGCCTCCGGGCGAACGAACGCGATCTCATCAACGCGAACAAGCGCGACGTCATCAGCGTCTCCTTCAATTAGTGCGCGGATCAAGTCGGCTGGAACGCGTACCAACAGTGCGTGATACGCGATGTCGACGATCGTCGCCTCGGCCACGACCGTCCCTCCCGCGTTGGCAACAGCCTGAGACACAGCTGCGGACGCGAGATCTCGTTTCGCAGGGTCAGAACGGAACCAGAGTTCGATCTCAGCCGGGACGGCTGTCTCGCCAGCAGCGACGCGGGCTGAGAAATCCTCGAGCACGCCGGTGCCGCGCAGTCTGTCGCTCGGACCCCAACGCCGAATATCGGCCAGAAGGCGGAAGACGTTCTTCCATGGTGCCAGTCCGTGTCCGAAGGCCACAGTCTCGTCTGCTTGGTACTGGTCCCACAGCGCGAGTACTGCGGATAATGCGTCCTGGTTGCTGGCGAGAAGATACAGCGAACCAGCCCAAGGGCCGCTATCGACGGCATCCTCACCGCGAAACACCTCGGCATCGATACCGAATTCGTCGATCTCAGCAAGGTACTCAAACCCTTCAATCCGACTCACAGCGTTTATGAAGCGTTCGACCGTGCCAACAACCTCAAAGACGAGCACCAGTTCGGGGTCAACGGCTCCGAGATCCGCCGTGAGGGATGCCCGTCGCTCATTCATGGCGTCTTGCAGAGCGCCCCACTTCCCCCCGAGCCGCGTGCCCTGTTCGGTCGCTGTCGGTCGCCGAGGCCGCGCGCCACCAGGGTTTGAATTCAGCCGTTCCCGGTCGGCTGACGCCGGTTCTCCAAGAAGCAGCAGGGGATAGTCGGGGCCGGTGTCGCTCACGCCTCAGGCAATCTAGGCAAGTGTCGGTCGTGCTCGCCGCTTCCAAGAGGTGATCACCTCGTCGACGACCGCTGGTGCTTCATCGTCACCGAAAAGAGATCCGAGAACCTGTCGACGGCGAACTTCAAGAAGGAACTCCTCTAGCTCGGCGTAGCTCGCCTCCCCGAGCTTATCAGCGATCGTTCTGGGCGCTCGGCCGAGCCGCATCCCGAGTCGATCAGAGAATGACTTCAAGAAGAGGGAGCGTTCGTCGCGTGTGGGCGCAGGCAAATTGAGGCGGAGCTGAAATCGTCGCCACACCGCGCGGTCAAGCAGCTCACTGTGATTCGTTGCGGCGCATAGTACGACATGGCTGGGCAGCCGGTCGAGTTGAAGAAGAAGCGTGGAGACGACTCGCTTTATCTCGCCTGCGTCGTGCTCGTCGCCCCGCTCTTTCGCGAGGGTGTCGAACTCGTCAATAAATAGAACGCAGTGTCGTGTCCGAACTTCCTCCAGTGCGGAAGCAAGGCGAGACCCTGTCTCTCCGAGATAGCTCATTATGACCGACTCATATCGAAGGACCAGGAGCGGAACGGACAATTCGGCCGCGAGAGCCTCAGCGCAGGTCGTCTTCCCATTGCCCGGCGGTCCGACGAGCAGAACGCGGTGCCGGGGCTCCAGGTTGTACGCGCGTAGCAGCTCCGATCGATGCTGTTCTTCGAGCAGATGCATCAGGTCGGATACCACTGTTTGGGGTAGGACTAAGTCAGTTAGTCGCCGCTTAGGAAGGATCTCAATGAGGGCGTCCGACGTGTTGAGCGCAGCGCTGCTGGCGCCCGCGAGTGTTGGCGGCGGCGTATGAAGCGATCGCTGCAGGAGAGTCGTGAGGTTTCGGGCGAGAACTGTGTGGCGATTGGAACGTTCCTCAGCTGCTATCGCCTCGACAACTTTTCGGACGAGCTGTCGGTCGTCGCTTAGCGCCGCTTCTGCAAGCTGCACAAGGAGGTCGGCTCGAGCCACTACGGCGTACCGTCCGGCGTCGCAAAGACGACCTCGATGCATGCCTCCGCGCTTCCAGTGGCGACGAAGGCAACTTTGCCCTCAGCGCTGAGAGTCAGCTTGATCGCGATCGTCGTCAGTCTGAGTCCGGTGTCTTGAGACTTGACGTGTGCAGTCAGGTCTTCTCTCAACGACTCGAGTGCTGCGGCGACGACGCCGGTATCGACCGAACCCAGCCAGGTCGGCGCGGCCTGACCGGAGGGGCCTCCGACGGCAGGCGTGTCACCCTCGCCGTCGGCACTGGCGATTCCAACGATTCCGAACTCGGCCATAACTCACACCGTACTCAGCGTGGAGTTCCTCGGTTGGTGCTAGAGGGGCGGTTGTCCGTCCAGGTGGCTCGGCTGCCGAAGTAGATCTAGGCGGGGCGCGGTGTCGCGGGCTTGGCGCTGCCGTCGGCCGCTGACCCTCGGCGCCGCTCTCCGCCTCTGACAACGCCTCGGAGAAGCGGCCTGACCCTGGAGACCGCGTCACGCCTCGATTCTGCGCCCGCTCGCGCCAGGCGGCGGGCGAGCGTCGCGCCGCCAGTGATGCGGAGAAGCCAAGTCGAGGCAGCGAGCCCGGCGGGGTGGCGGCCGAGCCGGCGGCGCGTTCCGGATTCAGCGCTTCGGCGTTTCACCGACCCCGACATCGTGTCCCCTTGTGCGCTACCGGTTCCCGGAGTTGGCTGCCAATCCCACTCGGGCGGGACCTCCGCGGCTTTGCTGCGGAAGGCACCGCGAAGTGTAAGCGGTGCCTCCGTCGACCCGAGCGAGCCAACTTGGGATGGTCGGCGGGCGCCGTAGGGTGAACCGGTGGAGCTGAGGTGGGACCGGGGCAGCCCGACCGTACGGTGGTTCGCGGACGGCCGGGAAGTGGTCAAGGAACACCCTCGCCCGGTCCGTTCGGCGGCGTTCGTCCCCGATCCGCCGAGTGTCGTGATTGTAGAGGAGCCCCTCAACGGCGGCGTGTCCGACGAACCGGTCGCGAACGCAGTCGTCTACGACCTCGATGGCGCCGAGCGTGTCCGGCTCGAGCCGCCTCGCGCTCCTCGCGGCCGGATGCACGGAGGCTTCGACCAGTGCTTCCACGACTCCCAGGGGGTGGCCGCCGTCTACCTGATGGCCGGGGAGCTGACGTGGGCGTATGCCGATCTGCGCACCGGTGAGCTGGGAGCGCTCGCCCCGTTTCGCTAGGACATCGGTGGCGAAACGCTCCCAACCGGAGGATGGTTCAGGGTCATGCACGTGTCGATGACGGTTCCCACCGACGATCTCGCCGAGGTCCGATCGATCTACGCCGAGCTCGAGCAAGTCGGTTACGACCGCGTGTTCTCGTTCGAAGCGAAGCACGACCCGTTCATCCCGCTGGCCGTCGCGGCCGGCCACACGGACCGGATGGGGCTCGGCACCGCCCTGGCCATCGCCTTCGCCCGCACACCCATGACGCTCGCCAACGCCGCGTGGGACCTACAGGCCCTGACCGGCGGCCGGTTCTCGCTCGGGCTCGGGTCGCAGATCCGCCCCCACATCGAGCAGCGGTTCTCGATGCCGTGGTCACGGCCGGCCGCCCGAATGCGGGAGATGGTGCTCGGCATCCGAGCGATCTGGGACACCTGGCAGGACGGCACGCCCCTCGACTTCCGGGGCGACTTCTACACGCACACCCGGATGGTCCCGGCCTTCGATCCCGGCCCGCTCCCGTACCCGCGCCCGCCGATCCTGCTGGGCGGGTTCGGACCCGCGATGACCGCCGTGGCCGGCGAGGTGGCGGACGGCTTCCTCGTCCACCCCGTCAACACCCGGCGTTCCCTCCTCGAGCTGACCCTGCCCGCGTTGGCGCAAGGCGCGAGCCGCGCGGGCAGAGACGTGGCGGACCTGGAGGTCGTCTGCGTGACGATCGTGGTCACCGGACGCGACGAGGAGGAGATGCGCCGGAGCCGTGAGGCGGTCCGCAACCAGCTCGCCTTCTACGCCACCACTCCCGCCTACCAGTCGGTCTTCCGCCTGCACGGCTACGACGGCCTCCACGAGGAGGCGACCCGACTCTCAAGCGAGGGCCGCTGGAGCGAGATGGGGTCACTGGTCGACGACGCACTCATCGACACCGTGGCCGTGGTCGGCGAGCCCGACCAGATCGCCGGGTTGATCCGAACGCGGCTCGCAGGGATCTCGGACTCCGTCAGCCTCGTCAACAACCGTGCCCCCGACCCGCGGCACTTGGCCGAGGTCGTGGCCGGCCTCAAGGGCGACGGCGCATAGTCCCACATGTCGGGTGCCAGGGCCCAGGCCGGCGCGGCGTCCGTCAGACGGCGCAGGCGATGCAGCGCTGCGTCGCAGGGAGTGCCTCGAGGCGTGCCGCGCTGATCCATTCCCCGCACTCCACGCACCGCCCGTATCGACCTTCGTGCAGGCGGTCGAGCGCAGCGTCGAGCTCTGACAGCTGAGCCCGCGCATCCCGCAACAGGGCGGCGACCTGCTGACGCTCGAAGGCGATCGTGTGCCCCTCCGGGTCGTGCTCGTCGTCGGTCGCCACGTCGTCGGAGGCCTCGACGATCTGGTCGAACACGATCGACCACGACGCCGCCTGCTGGCGGATCTGCTCGCGCTGCCCGATCAACCGCGATTCGAGGGTGCCCTCGGAGTCGGCCTGCTCGATCACCGTCAGAGCACCAGGTTCAATGCCAGCGTGAGGAGGATCGACGCGATCAACATCGCCTTCCACGGGAACCACACCCGGACCTCCCGACGAGGCTCCCATCCTCCCGTCGACCCGTCGGGCATCCGCTCGTACAGGCCACGGGCGGCACGGTCACCGGCCCCAGGGAAGGCGCGCAGCCCCAGGTTGAGGAGCACGGTGAGCACCACGGACGCCACGATCGAGATGAGCAACCAGTTCACGCCCACCGGGTTGCCGCTACGGCGCCGTCACAAACGCGACGGCGGCCGCACCTACGAGTGGAAGTCGGCGCCCAGCAGGATCTGGCCGGCCACGATCGCCGCCACGGCCATGTCGACGGCGAAGCAGAACGGCGGCCACCAGCGGGTGCCCCGGACGAATCCGGTCCGGTGCTGCCACAGGTCCTTCGCGCCGTGCGCGAGGTACAGCCCGACGAGCAGCCAGGGCGTCACCGTGATCGCCGAGGCCGTGACGACGAAGAACGCGGCGACCACGGTGCTCTCCACGGCGATGACCTTGGGTCGCCCGTCGGAGACCGCGAACCCGATGTAGACCGCTGCGATCAGGGCGACCATCAGCGCATGGACGGTCGAGAGCTCGACCCACCAGAACGCCAGCGCGAGGGCCGCTTGCGCTGCCCCGACGGCGACGCCCCAGGTGAGCGCCTTGGTCGTCGTGGACGTCGGCGCGTGGGCGATGGCGGTCATGACGACACCGTCGCGCTGCCGTCGAGGACGGCGCGCAGATCGGAGGGGATGGGCATCGGCGTGACCGCGTCGACGTTGGCGCCGCCGGTGTTGCCCAGCGGATAGCGGCGCATCGCCGAGCCCGGCCCGGCCACGAGAAGCCGGACCAGCTGGCCGGTGACCTCGCGCCGGTCACGCTGGCGGACCCCGAAGGCGAGCATCGCCACATGGGTCCGCACGTGGGCGCCGGCGAGCGGCTGGCTGAGGATGTGCGCCCGCTCGAGGTGGCGCCACTCCTCGGCGGTGTCACCCGACGCCCGTGCGCTGCGGGCGGCGGTGTGCTCGGCCGCCCACGCCTGACGGACGGCGCTGGCGTTGGCGGGGCGGGGCTGGCGGGGAAGGTTCGGCATGAGTTGCTCCTGAGTTCGACGGGTTGGAAGAGTTCAGGCGTCCGCGTGGGCGGAGAGCGCCCGGAAGCGGCGGAGTCGCAAGCTGTTGGACACGACGAACACGCTCGACAGCCCCATCGATGCTCCAGCGATCAGCGGGTTCAGGAGACCGGCGGCAGCGAGCGGCAGCGCCGCGATGTTGTAGCCGAACGCCCAGAACAGGTTCGTCTTGATCGTACGCAGCGTCCGGCGTGAGAGCCGGATGGCGTCGCTGGCCACTCGCAAGTCGCCGCGCACGAGGGTGAGGTCGCTCGCCTCGATGGCGACGTCGGTTCCGGTGCCCATCGCGACGCCGAGGTCGGCCAGCGCGAGGGCCGCCGCGTCGTTCACACCGTCGCCGACCATGGCGACGACCTTGCCGTCGGCCTGCAGCCGGCGAACCACGTCGACCTTGTCGGCCGGTAGCACCTCGGCGATCACGGTCTCGATGCCGACCTCCTCGGCGACGTTGCGAGCAGCCCGCTCGTTGTCACCGGTCAGCAGCACGGGCGTCAGGCCCAGCCCCTTCAACTCGCTGATCGCCGCTGCGCTGGTCGGCTTCACCGTGTCGGCCACGACGACCGCGGCACGGACCTCGCCGTCCCAGCCCACGAAGACCGGCGTGTGGCCGAGCTCCTCGGCCGCGTCTCGTGCGACGATCAGCTCCGGGGTCAGCGGCATGGCCCAGTCGGCGAGCAGTCGTTCACGCCCGGCGACGACGCCGTGCCCGTCGACCACTCCCTGCACGCCGAGCCCTTCGAGGTTCGTGAAGCCCTCGACGTCAGACAGGGGGCCGAGACGCTCGAGAGCCCCGGCAGCGATCGCTTGGGCGATCGGGTGCTCCGAGGCGTGCTCCAGGGCGCCGGCGAGGCGGAGGACCGCGTCGGGATCGACGCCGTCGACAGCGACGACATCCACGAGCGCCATGCGGCCGGTGGTCACCGTGCCGGTCTTGTCCAGCACGACTGTGTCGATCTGGCGGGTCGACTCCAACACCTGTGGGCCCTTGATGAGGATGCCGAGCTGCGCCCCGCGTCCCGTGCCCACGAGGAGCGCCGTCGGAGTGGCGAGGCCGAGCGCGCAGGGGCAGGCGATGATCAGCACGGCAACGCCGGCCGTGAACGCCGTGGCCGGGGTCTCGCCGGTGCCCAGCCAGAAGCCGAGGCACCCGACGGCCAAGGCGATCACGACCGGCACGAACACGGCGGAGATCCGGTCTGCCAGCCGCTGCACGGGCGCCTTGCCGTTCTGCGCCTCGGTGACGAGGCGGGCGATCTGTGCCAACGCCGTGTCGGCGCCGACCCGGGTCGCTCGCACGACCAAACGTCCGCCGGCGTTCACCGTGGCCCCGGTGACGACGTCGCCCGGCCCGACCTCCACCGGCACCGGCTCACCGGTGAGCAGCGACGCGTCGATGGCCGACGTGCCCTCCTCGACGACCCCGTCGGTGGCGACCTTCTCGCCCGGGCGGACGACGAAGCGGTCGCCCACCGCCAGCTCGCCGATCGGGACGCGGACCTCGTCGCCGTCACGGAGCACCGCGACGTCCTTCGCTCCCATGTCGAGCAGCGCACGGAGCGCTGCGCCCGAGGTGCGCTTGGCCCGGGCCTCGAACCAACGCCCGGCGAGGATGAACACGATCACCACGCACGCGACCTCGAGGTAGAGCTCCGATTGCCCTGCGCCCCGCTCGAGGGTGAGCGTGAAGCCCATCTTCATCCCGGGCACACCGGCGTCACCCCAGAACAGGGCGTAGACGCTCCACCCGTAGGCAGCGAGCGTGCCCATGGAGATGAGCGTGTCCATGGTCGCTGCGCCGTGACGGAGGTTCTTCCAGGCGGCCCGATGGAACGGAAACGCCGCCCACAGCACCACCGGCGACGCCAACGTCAGCATGAGCCACTGCCAGTTCGTGAACTGGAACGTGTTGATCATCGAGATCAGCAGCACCGGGATGCCGAGCGCTGCCGCGACGAGCAGCCGGGTGCGGAGGGCGACGAGCTCGGGATCGCCGCGCTCTTCCGAGGACGACGTGTCCTCGCGGTCGGACGGTGCGGCGGGCAGCGTGGCGGTGTACCCGATGGCCTCGACCTCGGCGACGACGTCGTGCACGGTCAGCTCGGCGGGCAGTGTGACGGTCGCCTGCTCGGTGGCGTAGTTCACCGAGGCCTCGACGCCGTCGAGCTTGTTCAGCCGCTTCGTGATGCGGGCGGCACACGAGGCGCACGTCATGCCGCCGATGTCGAGGGCGACGGTCGTGCCGTCGGTGGTGCGCTGGGGGAGGGTGGTCGTGTCGGTCATCGGTCTCACATCTCCATGTCGGGCGTGCCGGTGACGGCGCCCTGGTCGAAGGTGAACGAGGCGGTGTGCACCGTCCCGTCGTGCTGGAAGTCGAAGAACAGGCGGTAGCGGCCCGCGGAGGTCAGCTCGGCGTCGAAGATCACGACACCGGGCTGCGCCTCGCCCTCCTCGACGGGGTGGACGTGCGCGTACGCCAGGTCGCCGCTGCGCATGGCGACGAGGTGGCCTCGCGCGCCGAGGTACGGCTCGAGGTCGGTGACCAGCTCGCCGTCACGACGGACGGTCAGCACGGCGGTCACCTCGCCGGTGTCGCTCGGTTCGGCGGCGAGCGTCACCTCGTATCCGTCGGTCATGGAGGTGGACGCCGGCTCGTCGACCGCTGCGGATTGGTACTCCCCGGCGACCGCCAGGTCCGTGCCCAGCGCAAGGCGAGGTCCGTCCGCGATCTGGAAGTCGGCGACCGCTCGGTAGGAGCCGGGGTCGAGCGCGGGCAGCATGACCGACCAGCGGCCGTCGTCGTCCAGCTCGGGGTGGACGTGGTGGAACGCCGACAGCTCCCGGTCCACGACGATGAGGTGGAGGTCGCGCTCGTGGATCGGCGTGAACGTTTCGGCGGGGCGATCGTCCTGGTCCTGGATCTCGAACCGGAACGTGCCGCCGTCGGGGCCGAGCTCGGGGCTCGCCGGCACGAGGCGGTAGCCCTCGGCGGCGGCGACGACGCCCTGCCCGATGGGGGCCGGTGCCTCCGCCTCGACCTCGGTGACGTCGGGGCCGAGCGTCGCCCCCAGACCGGCGCCGACGCCGAGGACGGCCACGAGCGCCAGGCCGAAGGCGGTGAGTCGGGTCGTCGTGCTCATCGCGTCAGCTCGTAGCCGGCCTCGGCGACCGCGGCGGCGACGTCGTCGACGTCGACCTCCCGGACGCTCTCGACGATGACGGTGCCTCGGGCGGCGTCGGCGGTGACGGAGGAGACGCCCGGGAGGGCGCCGACTTCGGTGATGATGGCGTGCTCGCAGTGGCCGCAGGTCATGCCGGCGACGTCGAAGCGCCGGCAGACGGTGGCCTGGGCGAGGGCAGGGGTCATGGTGAGCATGGGGATTCCTCTCTTGTGGTGGTGGTCATGGGGCCGGGATCCACGTGGCGTGGAGTCCGGAGGGGATGCGTCGGGGGATGCGCACCGTGGCCACGGGCGCCCCGCCCATGTCGGCGGCGTCCAGGACGACGAGGTCGGTCTCGAGGCGCCGGTCGTCGTGCACGAAGCCGACGAGCCAGCCGCCGTCGTCACGATGGCGTCGTGCCGGGTCCGGGACGAACACCACGGCGCCGGGGCGGCGCCCGACGCCGTGGTCGTGGGACGTGCGCTCGCTGTTGCCGTTGCCGATGTCGTGCCGGTGCACCTCGGTCCCGCCCTCGGCGGCCACCGTCCAGAGGCGCCGCGGCGTCGTGCCGTGGCGAGGGTGGCTGACACCGAACCGCTGCGAGGTGTCGTCGAGCACCTCACGCCGGGCGGAGCCGGCTGCGAGCGTCCACCGGATCAGCGACCCGGCAGCTGCCAGGACGACCACGCCGTCGCCGGTGTCGTGTGCCGCGACGGCGCCGGCGAGGTCGGCGTCGCACCAGCGGATCGCCGTCGAACGAGCGCGGTCGGCGACGCCGGCGAAGCCATCGCCGAGCAGCACGAGGTGGTCGGGTGTGAGGAGGAGGTCGCGCAGCGGGCCTGGTGCATGAGGCACCGGGTGGGTGCTGCGGGTCAGCCCGCTCGGGGCGAGGACGTGGTGTGCGGGCTCGTCGCCGTGGGAGACCAGGTGGAGCTCCCCGCTCACCGGCTCGACCACCGGATGCGCACCGACGCCGCGGCCGCGGCCGGCGAGGTCGACCCGCCGGACGGTCGCGAGGTGCTCGTCCAGCTCGTAGGCGAGCGCACCGGGCCCCAGGGCGAGCGTCCTGCCGCCGAACGAGAGGACGTTCGTGGCGACGGTGTCGGCGAGAGCGGCAGGAGGGCCCGGCACCGGTTCGGTGCCGAGGGCGCGGGCGACGCGATCGGTCGTGACCCAGCGGTTGCAGTACCTGACGGCTCGACCGGCGCGCAGGTCCACGGCATGGACCATCCCGTCGTCCTCGCCTGCGCCGGTGGGGGTGGGGGCGATCGGGTTCGGGCCGATCCGCAGGAACCGGCCGCTCAGCGCCGCAGGCAGGGTGCCGTCGACGGTGAGTCCGGTGAGGGTCGTCTCGTCGGGGACCGGCGCGTCGTTCGCAGCGGGGGGCTGCAGGCGGGAGGGGTTGGGCATGACCTCAGCGTCGCCCTGAGGGGTCGGCCTCCACATCGGGAGGCACCCCTCAGATCCGCTGCGGCCGTCGGTTCAGGTGATCCCGAGACGTTGGGCGACCGCCGCCGCGTCGACCCGGCTGCTCACGCCGAGCTTCCGGAGGATGTTCGAGACGTGCACGCTCGCCGTCTTCTCCGAGACGAACAGCTCCTCACCGATCTGCCGATTGGTTCGCCCCGCCGCCACCAGCTCGAGCACCTCGGCCTCCCGTGCCGTGAGGCCCAGGCGCTCGACCGACCGGTCGTCGAGGGTCACCTTGGCCGGCGCCGCCACGCTGAGCCGCGTGCGGCGCGAGAGCGCCTCGGCCTCGGCGACCAGGCGCGGTGCGCCGAGGTCGCTCGCCATCCGGTGCGCCTCGTGCAGGGAACGGCCGGCACGGTCGACGTCGCCGGCTGCCGCAGCGGTCTCGGCCTCCCGGAGGGTCGCGACAGCGACCCACCAGCGGTCACCGAGCGCCTCCCAGCAGCGCCTCGCCTCCGACCAGGCATCGGGAGCCGGGCTGCTCAGACGGGTCAGGCTCGCCTCGGCCTGCGCCAGGTGGGCGGCCGAATCGAGCGCCGTCGAGCCGCTGGCGGCCTCGACCTCCGCTCGCGCCTGGTCGAGGCGTCCCCGGAGGCGGGTCACGACGGACCCGACGTCGACGGGGGCGCCCGAGGCGAGGGCGTCGAGCGTCTGCTCCACGTGTGCCTCGATGCTCACCATCGCGAAGCGCGCGGACCAGAGGCTCGCAGCGGGCCGTCGCTCCCAGCTCTCGTCGGCGGCTGCAGCGGCGTCGTGCCAGTTGCCCGACGCCAGGTGCGCGTCGGCGGCGGCCATGTCGACGAACGGCTGGTGGAAGCGGTCGGTGGGCCGTGCGACGGCATCGGCGAGGAATCGAGTCGCCTGCTCCCCGTCGCCCCGGCGGGCGGCCAGCATGGCAGCGGCTCGTGCGACCCGCAGGACCCCGACGGGCAGGGTCTCGTAGGTGAGGTGCCGAGCCAGCGTCGCCTCGGCCTCCGACCAGCGACCGAGGCGGATCAGCCCCTCGGCGGCCTGGGCGTCGAGGTAGCCGCCGAAGGAGTAGTCGAGCCCGGCCAGGTGTCCCTGGGCGACCTCGTCGAGCGCGGCGTTCACCGCGTCCTGGTTGCGTCCGGCGTCCAGCAACGCCGCGCAGAGGTAGATCGTGGCGAGTGCGTGGGCCTGCGCTGTCGGCGCCACTGCGACGGACTCGCGGCACAGCTCGACGGCCTGCTCCGGGTGGCCGAGGTGGCTGCGACCGAGCCCGAGCGCACGGCGTGCCATCGCCCAGGCCAGCGGGTCGGCGGCCGGCTCGCGGAGCAGTGCTGCCGCGCGTTCGCAGTACGCCTGCGACCGCTCGTACTCGCCCGCCATCAGCTCGGCCTGCCCGAGTCCAGCGAAGACTGCGGCCGCCTCCGGTCCGGCGTCGTCCGGGAGCAGTGCGGCCGCCTTCTCGAACTCGGCGTGGGCGTCGGGGAGCTGCCCGGTGGCCCAGAGGTACCGACCCAGGCGCTCGTGCCCGAAGGCCACGCCCTGCGGAGGGGGGCCGACCAGGAATGCGGCGCGGGCGAGGTCCGCGGCCCGTTCGTTGCCCGCCGTCGCGCTCGCCAGCTCGGCGGCCTGCCACAGGCGATCACCCCGGTGCTCGCCGGCGGCCTCGGCGACCTCGTCGTCCCACAGCTCGAAGGCGCGCTCCAGGTGGCCGAAGGCCGCGCCGGGGGCGATGGTCTCGGCGGCATCCGCCCCCGCCCGCAGGGCGATGAAGGCCCCCC
>JAEZFI010000021.1 GCA_023437745.1 Actinomycetes bacterium | reverse complement strand
GTCTACATCTGCGACGAGTGCATCGAGCTCTGCAACGAGATCATCGAGGAGGAGCTCGCCGAGACCTCCGAGCTGAGCTTCGGCGAGCTGCCCAAGCCCCGTGAGATCTTCGAGTTCCTCGACGACTTCATCGTCGGCCAGGTGCGGGCCAAGAAGATCCTCTCGGTCGCGGTCTACAACCACTACAAGCGGGTCCAGCACGGCGCGCGCGCCGAGGGCGACGTCGAGCTCTCGAAGTCGAACATCATGCTCATCGGGCCGACCGGCTGCGGGAAGACGCTGCTCGCGCAGACGCTCGCCCGCATGCTCAACGTGCCGTTCGCCATCGCGGATGCCACCGCGCTCACCGAGGCCGGCTACGTCGGCGAGGACGTCGAGAACATCCTCCTCAAGCTGATCCAGGCCGCCGACTTCGACGTGAAGAAGGCCGAGACCGGCATCATCTACATCGACGAGATCGACAAGATCGCCCGCAAGTCGGAGAACCCCTCGATCACCCGCGACGTGTCGGGCGAGGGCGTGCAGCAGGCGCTCCTGAAGATCCTCGAGGGCACCACGGCCTCGGTGCCGCCGCAGGGGGGTCGCAAGCACCCCCACCAGGAGTTCATCCAGATCGACACCACGAACATCCTGTTCATCTGCGGTGGTGCGTTCGCCGGGCTCGAGAAGATCATCGAGCAGCGGGTCGGCCGGCGGGGCATCGGCTTCGGCGCCGACATCCGCCCGACCAACGAGCGTGACGAGACGCAGCTGTTCGCGTCGGTCCTGCCCGAGGACCTGATGAAGTTCGGCCTCATCCCCGAGTTCATCGGCCGCCTGCCGGTGCTCGGCGTCGTCGACCACCTCGACCGGGCCGCGCTCATCGAGATCCTCGTCGAGCCGAAGAACGCCCTGGTGCGGCAGTACCAGCGGTTCTTCGAGCTGGAGGACGTCGAGCTCGAGTTCACCCGGGACGCGCTCGAGGCGATCGCCGACCAGGCGCTCGCTCGTGCGACCGGTGCCCGCGGCTTGCGCTCGATCATCGAAGAGGTGCTGCTCGGCGTGATGTACGACCTGCCCTCCCGCGACGACATCGGGCGCTGCGTGATCGACGAGAAGGTCGTTCGCGACAAGGTGAACCCGACGCTCGTGCCGCGCGCCGAGGTGGCCCGCGCCACGCGTCCGCGCCGGGCCGCGTCGTAGACCCCGGCCGGGCCGCGTGAGCACGCCCTCCCTGCCGGAGGTCATCTCCCGGCTCGACCGCTTCACCAACCACGAGGTCGTCAGCTCCTCCGGCGTCGCCGCGGGCAAGGTCGCGGGGCTGTCGCTCGAACCGATGCGGCGCCTCTGCCACCTGCTGGGCGACCCGCAGGACGCGGTGCCGGCGATCCACGTCACGGGCACGAACGGCAAGGGCTCGGTCGCCGCGATGGCCACGGAGCTGGTCCGCGCCTCGGGCCTGACGGTGGGCACCTACACGAGTCCCCATCTCCTCCGGATGAACGAGCGCATCCGCCGCGACGGCGAGCCGATCGAGGACGAGGACCTCGCCGAGGTGCTCGACGGCATCCTCGCGGTGACCCCGCTGCTCGACCACGCACCGAGCTGGTTCGAGCTGGTCACGGCCGCAGCGTTCCGCTGGTTCAGCGAGGCGGGTGTCGACCTCGCCGTCATCGAGGTGGGCCTGCTCGGCCGGTGGGATGCGACCAACGTGGTCGACGCCGACGTGTCGGTCATCACGAACGTCGGGCCGGACCACACCGACTTCGCCCCGGGCTGGGAGGCGGCGGTCGCCTCCGAGAAGGCGGGCATCGTGACCGCCGGCGGGGACGTCGTGCTCGGGCAGCTCTCCGCGGTGCTCCAGGCGGCCGTGGCGGCCGAGAGCCCGGGTCGGGTGATCACGCTGGGCCGGGAGCTCGAGATCCTCGAGTCGAGGTCAGCCCACCAGGGGCGCCTCGTCTCGTTCGCGACGCCGTGGGGCCGGCACGACGACGTCACGCTGCCGGTGCACGGCGCCCACCAGGCGGTGAACTTCGCCGTCGCCACCGCGGCCGTCGAGGCCGCGCTGGACCGGCCGCTCGCGGAGGACGTCGTCGAGGAGGCCGCCGCGTCGGTGCGCCTCGCGGGCCGGTGCGAGGTGCTCCGGCGTCAGCCGCTGGTGGTCGTCGACGGCTCCCACAACGCGGACGCTGCCGGGCAGCTCGCCGCCACGCTCGACGAGGACTTCTCCGTCGTGGGGAGCCGGATCGCCGTGGTGGGGATGCTCCAGGGCCGAGACCCGGCCGACTACTTCGAGGCCCTCGGTGCCGCCCGGTTCGACCTCGTGATCGTCACCCGCCCGGAGACGCCCCGTGGTGCCGACGCCGCGCACGTCGGCGCAGCGGCCACGGCCACGGGCCTGACCGTCGAGGTCGTCCCCGACCCCGCGGAGGCGGTCGACCGGGCCCTGCACCGCGCCGAGGAGGAGGACCTCGTCGTGATCTGCGGGAGCTTCTACCTCGTGGGCCCCGCCCGGGAGCAGGTCCTGCGGGATTCGCAGGGGTGACGGGCGCGCCCGTATCGTTCGCCGCCATGGATCGCACCTTCATCATCTGCAAGCCGGACGCCGTCGAGCGCGGTCTGATCGGCGAGATCCTCGGCCGCTTCGAGCGCAAGGGCTTCACCATCGTGGCGGCGGACCTCCGCACGATCGACCCCGAGACCGCCGGTCGGCACTACGCCGAGCACGAGGGCAAGCCCTTCTACGGGGAGCTCATCGAGTTCATCGGCCGCTCGCCGGCCCTCGTGGCCGTCATCGAGGGTCCCAAGGACACCTGGAAGGTCGTCCGCGGCATGATCGGCGCGACGAACCCGCTCGAGGCCGATCCGGGCACCATCCGGGGCGATCTCGGCACGCTGTTCGGCGAGAACCTGATCCACGGTTCGGACTCGGCCGAGTCGGCCGCCCGGGAGATCGGGATCTTCTTCCCGGGCCTCGCCGCCTGACCGGCTTCGGCCGGCCGGCGTGTGACGCTCGGCTCGGCGCTCTGGTGGGGGAGGGGCCTCCCGAGTAGCATCGCCAACACCCGTCGCGTGTTCTGCTAGGCCGCGCTGACCGCCGCTCGTTCGCCCGTCCAAGCCCGACCTGAGGTTCCTTCCAATGGCGAGGTTCTCCAACTTCTCCGGTGTGCTCGGCCGCGATATGGCCATCGACCTCGGTACGGCGAACACCCTCGTCTACGTGCGCGGCGA
>JAEZFI010000018.1 GCA_023437745.1 Actinomycetes bacterium | reverse complement strand
GCGCCGCCCTGCGCGACCAGGGCCACGGCGACCGCGTCGCCGCGTCCTGGCCCTCCAGCTGACCGCCGCTGCCCGCAGCGGCGTCTGGCTCTGCTCAGCCGGGGTCCGGCGCCATGCCATCGAGCGTGCCCGCCTCCGCAGCGACCAGCTCGTCCGGGTCCGCGGGGGTGATCAACTCCGCCCCCTTGTTGCGCACGCTGTTGACCTGTGTCGACACCGGCGTCAACCGGGTGATCTCCGGCGGAGCCGGCACGAGCAGCTTGCCCAGGGTGTCGATGTCGTCGTTGTCCGGGTCGAGCCAGTCGTCCCAGGCCGACGGGGGCAGGATGACCGGCATCCGGTCGTGCACCTGGGCCATCGTCTCGTTGGGCGTGGTGGTGATGATCGTCGCGGATCGCAGGGGCTCGCCGGTGCGCTCGCCCTTGTCGTCCTTCGGGCCCCGCCAGATCTCCCACAGCCCGGCGAACGCGATCGGCTCACCGTCGGGCCGGGAGATGAAGTACGGCTGCTTCCGCTTGACCCCGGGCAGCTTCTTCCACTCGTAGAAGCCGTCGGCAGGGATCAGGCAGCGGCGGCGCTTGAACGCCGGCTTGTAGGCGTTCTTGCTGGCGAGCGACTCGGCCCGGGCGTTGATCATGCGGGACCCCACCGTCGGATCCTTCGCCCACCCGGGCACGCGGCCCCAGTGGAAGGCGTCGACGCGCCGCACCCCGCCGTCGGCCAGCACGGCGTAGATGTCGTTGGTGGGCGCGACGTTGTAGGAGGGCTCGAGCAGCGCCTCGGGAGCCGCGGCGTCGAAGTAGCGGGCGATCTCGTCGGGGGGCGAGGCGGACACGAAGCGACCACACATGGCGCCGACGGTACCGCCGTCGAACCGGCGTCCGGCGGCAGTTCCGGTGGGCGCCCGGAGGGAGCCGGTCGCGCTCCGTGGGAGGCTCGACGGTCCCGGTGAGGGTGGCGGCCCGCGATCCCGGGGGCTTGCGTCGTGGGTCAGGATGGCGTGCGTGAAACGCACCATCACCGGAGTCAACGCCAACGGGAGCATGTCGCTGGGAGACCTTCGCCAGTTCATCGCCTCCCTCGACGGCCTGCCCGACGAGGCCTCTGTCAGAGCACGGGTCTCGTTCCGCAAGAACCTGCGATCCGTGACCGTCGAGGAGGAGGACCTCGGCTTCAGCGACTACATGAAGGCCGTGGGCCCCCAGGGCGGCGAGGCCGCCAAGCCCACGGAGAAGGCCGCAGAGGGGCGGGACTCCCGTGACTCCCGGAAGGTCCGCCAGGTCAAGCAGACCGCCTCGTCGTGACGCGCCCGCCCGACTGACGCCGGAGCGGGTCGATCACACCAGGCCCATCGCCACCATCGCCCGGCTGACCTTGAGGAAGCTGGCGATGTTGGCGCCGGCGACGTAGTTGCCCGGTGCGCCGTACTCCTCGGCGGTGTCGAAGCACACGGCGTGGATGCGGGCCATGATCTCGGCCAGGCGGGCCTCGGTGTACTCGAAGGACCACGAGTCCCGGCTGGCGTTCTGCTGCATCTCCAGGGCGGACGTCGCCACCCCGCCGGCGTTCGCGGCCTTGCCGGGGCCGTAGGCGATGCCGGCGTCGATGAAGGCGCGCACGCCGTCCGGCGTCGTCGGCATGTTGGCCCCCTCGGCGACAGCGATGCAGCCGTTGCGCAGCAGCGTGCGGGCATCGCGACCGGTCAGCTCGTTCTGGGTCGCGCAGGGCAGCGCCACGTCGCACGGAACGCTCCACACGCTGCCCTGGTGGTGGAACGTCGCGGTGGCGCAGCGATCCGCGTAGTCCGCGATGCGGCCACGCTCGTCGAGCTTCACCGCCTTGAGCACGTCGAGGTCGATGCCCTTCTCGTCGACGACGTAGCCGTCAGAGTCGGAGCAGGCGACCACGCTGCCCCCGAGCTCCTGGATCTTCTCGATGGCGTACACGGCCACATTGCCCGATCCCGACACGACGCAACGCTTGCCGTCCAGGCTGTCGCCCCGCGCCGCCAGCATCTCCCGGGCGAAGAACACCGTCCCGTAGCCGGTGGCCTCGGTGCGGACCAGGGCGCCGCTCCAGTCGATGCCCTTGCCCGTGAGCACACCGGACTCGTAGCGGTTGGTGATGCGCTTGTACTGGCCGAACAGGTAGCCGATCTCACGGCCGCCCACGCCGACGTCGCCCGCCGGCACGTCCGTGTACTCGCCGAGGTGGCGGGACAGCTCGAGCATGAAGCTCTGGCAGAACCGCATGACCTCGCCGTCGCTGCGGCCCTTCGGGTCGAAGTCAGCGCCGCCCTTCCCGCCGCCGATCGGCAGGCCGGTGAGGGCGTTCTTGAAGATCTGCTCCAAGCCCAGGAACTTGATGATCCCGAGGTACACCGACGGGTGGAAGCGGAGCCCGCCCTTGAACGGGCCGAGGGCGGAGTTGAACTCGACCCGGAAGCCGCGGTTCACGTGGACCTCGCCGCGGTCGTCCTGCCACGGGACCCGGAAGATGATCTGCCGCTCCGGCTCGCACACGCGCTGGATGATCTTGAGTTCTGCGTACTCGGGGTGCTTCACGAGCACCGGCCCCAGCGAGCCCAGCACCTCCCGCACCGCCTGGTGGAACTCGGATTCGCCCGGGTTGCGCTGCAACACCTCGTCGAGGATGGGGTCGAGTAGCTGGTTCACGATCGAGGATCTCCTGGCGACAGTGGGTCGAGGACGACCCAGAACAGTTGTGCGGGCTCAGAGCCGAGGTTCGTCCACCCTCGGATCGAGGTGCGCGTTGCCTTGAGCGCGTCGCCGGGACGCAGCACAGGTGTGGTGTCCCCGAGATCGACGAGCACCAGACCCTGGGCGACGAGCACCAGCTCGGGTCCCTTCGGGTGGAACGGAGGTTCACCGACCTCTCCGGGCGAGAGGCGGATGAGGTAGACGCGCGGGTCCGAGAGCGGGTCGTCGAGCAGCGCCGTCACCGACCGCTCCTCGCTGCGGTGGCTCCGCCGCGCCAGCACGTAGTCGGGCGCGGTGCGCGTGCCGAGCAGGTCGTCGAGGCCGATCGAGACCTGCTCGCACAGCAGCACCAGCGTGTCGAGCGACAGGCCGCGCCGCCCGGCCTCGGCCTGCGAGATGGCGGCCGGGGTGACGCCCGCCAGCTGCGCCAGCTGGCTCTGCGTCAGGGAGCGGTCGTGGCGGAGGCGTCGCAGGCCCTCGCCGAGGCGGCCCACGGCGTGCTCCCGGGAGATGTGGACCTCGCCCCCGGCGAGCTGGATGTCGAAGCTGGCACCGCGCAGGCGCGCGGGCCGGCCCTCGGCCTTGCAGACCCGCAGCCGGCCCTCACGGATCTCGAAGACGCACTGCGCCACCTTGGTGATCTCGTCGATCACGTGGGAGGTCAGGACCTCGCGGCTCCCGATCCAGTACGCGATCGCGCCGAGGTCGAACAGCTGCGGGCAGACCCGGGCGTAGAAGCGAGCGGCTTCGGCGGTGCCCCAGCGGCCCACGACGGCGTCGAGGCCGTCGATGACCAGCCGGGCGTCGGCGGCGCCGGTCGGGTCGGTCAGCAGGCGTTCGAGGGCCGGCAGGTCGTCGAGCCACCAGCTCAGATCGATGCGCTCGTACGGCTCACCGGTCTCGTCGTCGTGCGGGGCGACCGACGGGCCGCTCGTGCGATCGGACGGTTCGACGCCGGCGATCCGGCGCCGGCCGGTGCCGGCCGAGAGGAATGCGGTTGCGAGATGGCGCACAAGGGGTAGGTCGTCGGAGATCCACACCACGTTGTCGCCGGGAAGGATGCCCCCGCCGAGCGTCTCGTCGACGTTCGGCAGTCCTGTCGTCACAGCGCTCACCCGTATCGGTATAGCACTGCTAAATAGACGACGTCATCCTGACAACATGGGTTACACTGTTGGGTCACCTGCCGGACCACCTCAGAGGCCTGACAATGACGAACGATCACGACACCACCATCTCACTGGCGGATCTCAAGGCGCAGTTGGAGCAGGAGCGCGCCGAGCTCACCGCACATCTCGAGGAGGCCCTCGGCATCCAGCCGGAGGATCGGCCCGCCACCGACGGGCACGGGGAGACCGAGCACCTCAAGGTCCTCGAGGAGCGCAGCGTCCTCGCCACCATCGGCAGCATCACCCGGTCCTCGCTCGACGAGGTGCTCGCCGCGCTCGAGCGCATCGACGACGGGACCTACGGCGACTGCCTCGACTGTGGCAACCAGATCCCCTTCGCCCGTCTCGAGGTCATGCCGGCGGCGCGCTACTGCGTGAGCTGCCAGCAGCGCCACGAGATCTGACCCGAACGGGCCGCGGCGTCAGCGCCGGCCGGCCAGGAGGTCCGCGTACGCACGCGCTGCGGTGGCGTCGTACTCGCGCAGGATCTGCATCTTCTCGGCTTCGATCGAGCCCTCGGCATGGACGGCCAGCACTGCGTGGTAGCCGCCGAAGTCGCGGGCCGTCAGATCCGAGATGAGGTGCATCATCCGGAGGCGGGTCTCGGCGTCGCCGGCCGCGGCGTAGTACTTCTCCAACACGGCGCGGGTCTCGGGGTCCGCCCAGTCGTCGCCGCCCGGACCGGTGACCAGCAACCCACCCGCGCAGTCCTGCACATACTGCAGGTGCTCGTGGTAGCGGGTGGCGAAGGTGAACTTCGCCAGGTTGGTGGTCATCGGGTCCGGCACCCAGATGCCGTGCTCCGCCTCCCGCGCCCGCATCGCGGCGAGGTGGGTCAGCCCGCGCACGGTCTCGGCGTAGATGACCAGCTTCGAGAGCTTGTCGCGGATGTGGTTGGCCGCCGCCACACCGTTCAGCTCCGCGATCCGGAGCGTCGCGCCGACCAGCAGGTCGAGGAGCGGCAGCTTGTAGGACACGGCGGTGAAGCGGTGGTACTCGACGAACGCCAGCGCCAGCGGTCCGGCGGTCTCGGGGCGCCGGTGCACGAACACCCGGTCCCACGGGACCAGCACGTCGTCGAAGACGGTCAGCGTCTCGAGCATCTTGTGCCGTGACGACAGCGGGTGGTCGAACGGGTCGACCTCTCCCGAGTGGTAGCTCGACACGTAGAGGTGCAGCCCCGGCGTGTCGATCGGCACGGCGAACGCGAGCGCCCAGTCGGCGTCCGCCTCGGACATCGCCCGCGTCGGGAGGACGATCAGCTCGTCGCAGTTGGCGCTGACCGAGGTGTGGGTCTTGGCGCCCCGCACGATGATGCCCTCGTCGGTCTCGCCGACGACGCGAACGTAGTGGTCCGGGTCGGCCTGCCGGTGCGGCGGCAGCGACCGATCGCCCTTCACGTCGGTCTGGGCGACGGCGACCGCGAGGTCTTCGTCGCGGCAGCGCTGCCAGTAGGCCGTGGCCCGCTCCAGGGCTTCGCCCTCGAGCGTCCGGAGCAGGGCGAAGAGCGCGTCGGAACCGATCTCCTTCACCAGGGTCACCATCGTGCCCCCGAGGCAGGTGACCTTCTCGATCAGCGCCGACCGCCGGAGCAGGTCGTCGACGGACCTGGGCACCGCGTAGTAGGTCGAGGAGCCGTCGGTCACCGCCAGGTCGTGCAGCGCGGGGTCGTGGCCGACCTCGAAGTCGAGTGCTGCGTGGTCCACGGCGAGGCGGAGGTCGGGCTCGTCGAGCACCGACACGCGCCGCCCGCGGTAGTGGACCCGGCGGTCGTCACGCAGGGCTGCCCGGTACTCGTCGGCGGAACGCAACATGCCGACGACGGTAGTTGCGGACGCCAGCGGTGTCGGTGACCGCCCGTGGCGGACCGGGCTCCCGGTGGCGTCGGGATCGCGCCCCGTCAGCCGTAGGCGGCGACGAGCTCGGCGCCGATCTCGGCGAGGCGCTCCACCACCTCGGCCGGCTCGTCGATCCGCAACGCACTGCCGAACCCGGCCAGCTCGCCGGCCAGGGCGGCGGTGCTCCCACCGGCCACCTCCACCGGGATGCGGCCGTCGGCGTCGGGCGAGCCGATGCGGAGGCGTCGGCCGAGGACCATCCGCAGCAGCTCCACCGCTGTCGGGTCCGCACTCCCCCGCGCCGCGATCGAGGCCCACCGGTCGCCGAAGCGGTCGGTCACCATCTTCCAGGCCTCGGCGAGGTCGAAGCCCTCGGGCCGCACGACGGGCTCCCCCGTCGGCTCGACCGCCGTCACCCGCTCGACCTTGAAGGTCCGCAGCCCGGCCGCCGTGTCGGCGACGAGGTACCAGACCGCCCGCTTCGTGGCGAGGCCGAGGGGGTGGACGACGCGCGTCGACTCGTTGCCGTCGGACGCCGTGTAGCCCAGCGTGACCTGCACGCCGTTGATCACCGCATCCTGGAGCGCGCCGAGGTGGACCGGGGCCGGGCGGTCGGACCCGGTCGCTCCCCAGGCGGTCGGGTCGACGACGATGGCTGCGGACGCGGCCTCGGCATCGGAGCGGAAGGTCTCGGGCAGCGCGCTGACCAGCTTGCGCAGGGCCGCCTTGACCTCCGGCGTGGCCGAGGACGCCGGACCGGCGACGAGGAACAGCGCCCGGGCCTCGGCGGACGTGAGCCCCGAGAGGTCCGTGCGGGCTCCGCCGATCAGCTCCCAGCCCCCGTTCCGGCCCTGGCGGGAGTACACGGGCACGCCCGCCATGCCGAGCGCGTCCAGGTCGCGGCGGGCGGTCCGCTCGGAGATCTCGAGCTCCTGCGCCACCTCGGCCGCCGTCACCCTGCCTCGCTGCTGGAGGAGCATGAGGAGGGCGACGAGACGGTCGGCACGCATGCGACCACCCTGCCAGATGAACCGGCCAGGGAGCGGCCGGTTCAGGCGGTCAGGCGGTCACCCGGTCCTTCGCTGCGCCTCGGGCCGGTCGTTCCCAGAAGTAGAGGATCACGACCGGGACCAGGAAGGCGAGGTACACGACGACCTGCTCCACCGACGGCCGCGGATCCCACCCGAAGATGCCGGCCAGCACCCGGCCGCTCTGCGAGTCGATCGTGAGCCATCGGAACGCCGTGAGGTCGTACAGCGCGCCGTTCGCGGTGCCGAGGTCGCCGGAGGACTGGAGGAACTGCACGGCACGGTCGAGCAGACCGGCGGCGAACAGGATGATGAGGCCCCCGGTGACCATGAAGAAGCGCCGGAGGTCGATGCGCCGGCTGCCCTGGTACACGAGGGCACCGAGAGCGACGGCGCCGAGGAGTCCGAGCACGATCCCGAGGGCGATCGAGCGGCCGTCGGACGCCGAGGTGGCGGACACGAGGAACAGCGCCGTCTCCAGCCCTTCCCGGGCGACGGCCGTGAAGGCCACGAGGGCGATGCCGAGCGACGAGCCCGACGCCAGGGCAGAGCCGGCGCGCGCCTCCAGATCGCCCTTCATCGACCGGCTGTGCCTGGCCATCCAGAAGAGCATCCAGGTCAGCAGGGCGGCGGCGGCCACGCAGATGGCGGCGAAGGTCCGCTGCCGGGCGACGCCGGTGAGGCCGTCGATCGTGGCGTGGAGGACCAGTCCTGCGACGGCGGCGACCACGAGGGCCGAGATCGTGCCGACCCACACCGCCCGCGTCGGCGCTCCGGCCTTGCGCACGAAGGCCAGGACGATGGCGACGATCAGCGACGCCTCGAAGCCCTCACGGAGTGCGATCAGCAGTGCCTCGGCCATCGGGCAGCACGTTAGGCCCCCCTGATGCTCGCCACCAGGCGCCCACGCCACCACGGCGCGGGCACCGCGAGGCGCAGGTCAGCGATCCCGGAGGGCGCCCTGCACGAACTGCCGCTGACCCTGGTCGAGGACCCAGTCGTGCCCCCACTCCACGAGCGGCCGGGCCACCAGTCCGAACGTCCGGAGCACCGGGTTCGCCGGTGCCAGCTTCGACACGAGGCGGGCGTGCGCTCCCCCGCCCGGACGTGGTTCGACGGTCAGGTTGGCCGTGCCCCGGATGTCGCCGCTCACCGTCGCATCGGCCCGCCGGGCCTGCTCCACACGGTCCAGGGCGATGGTGAAGCGCACCACGTACGGCAGCGGCGGAGCGACCTCGCAACCCCATCGGGCGGCGGTGCGGAACCCACCGTGGGGCTCGAAGCGGCGGAGCCACGGCCACCAGTCCTCGTACCGGTCGACCTCGGCGATCCGGGCCCACAGGTCGGCGGGCTCGTCGTCGAAGTCCCATGCCCGATCGGAGGAGAACGCCGGTCCCACCGCGGTCATCGTTGCACCATCGGACGCAGATCGCCCGCTCGACGGCGACGCGGCAGGCCCGCCACGGGGCACCACCGGGCTCAGATTGTTGAGACCCCACAAGCCTCAACCGGCTCGTGGCGGGGCCCGATCGATCCTGTGTTCCCCAGGGCGGCGTTCGACGTCGGCACCGCCCGGAGCGCCTCGAACCCACCACCAGTCCGGAGGACCCCATGACCACCCCCACGATCGAGCGGCGCCGCACGTCGCCTCATGCGCTCGTCGCTCGCCTCGGCGCCGTGCTCGCCGCGTTCCTGCTGATCAGCTTCCTGCTGCTCACCGGGTCTCGGGCGGCCTTCAGCGCGACCACCTCGAACCCGTCGAGCAGCGTCACCGCCGGCGCCGTGACCCTCGCCGACAACGACAGCGGGACCGCGCTGTTCAACAGCATCGGTGGCCTGACACCCCTGGTCGACGTCGACCGCTGCATCGACGTGACCTACACGGGCGCGGTCGACCCCAGCGCAGTGGTGATGTACATGGCCAGCCCTCCGACGGGCCTGCTGGGCAGCTACCTGAACCTGACGATCGACGTGGGCGACGACACGGCCGACCCCTACGGCGACTGCACGAGCTTCGTCTCGTCCTCCACGCTGTACTCGGGCACGCTCGGGGGCTTCCGCACAGCGCATTCCTCCTACGCCAACGGCCTGGCCACCTGGGACCCGTCGGGGACGTCCACCAAGACCGTCCGGGTCCGGCTCACGCTCCAGGACGACAACGACGCGCAGGGCCTGTCCGCCGGCTTCGGGTTCACGTGGGAAGTCCGGACCGCCTGAGGGCAGGGCGACGCGAGGCCGCCTTCTGGTTCGGCCTCGCGT
>JAEZFI010000323.1 GCA_023437745.1 Actinomycetes bacterium | reverse complement strand
GGGGGGCGCGCGGCCTGCCGGCCCCCCCCCCCGCCCCACGAAACGGAGGAGGAGCGCGGGATGCCAGGCTGTCGAGGTGCTGATCCTCGCCTCGTCCTCGCGCTACCGGCGCGAGCTGCTCGCCCGGGCGGGCATCGAGGTGACGTCGATGGCACCCGACGTCGACGAGCGGGCGTTCGACCACCTCCTCGGGACCGAGGGCCCGTGCGGCCTCGCCGTCGCGATCGCCACCGCCAAGGCCCACTCGGTGGCGGCCATCACCCGTTCTGTTCCAGGCAGAGCAGCACCAGCGATGCTCTCGCTGGAACAGAACCGGTGGATCCTGGCGGCGGACCAGCTGGCGGTGGTCGAGGGGCCCGACGGTCGGCCGGCGATGCTCACCAAGCCGGGGACGCCGGAGCGGGCCGTCGAGCAGCTGCTGTCGATGTCGGGCTCGACCCACGAGCTGGTCAACGGGGTCGTCGTCCTCCACGACGGCGCCGTGCACCGAGCCTGCGACGTCCACCGCGTCACGATGCGTGCCTTCACCCGCCGCGAGGCCGAGGACTACGTGGCCGAGTTCGCGCCCCTCGACTGCGTGGGCTCGTACCGGATCGAGGACGACGCCGACCTGATCGAGTCGGTCGAGGGGAGTGGCGACGACGGCGTCATCGGACTCCCGCTCGACGTGGTGCGGGCGCTGCTCGCCGAGGCGGGCTGGCCCGACCCCGCATCTGTCGCGTAGGGCGTGACGCCGGCGTCACGCCCGACGCGACAGAACGGGCGGGGAGGTCGGGTCGGGCGCGGTCAGGGTTCGAGGGTGACCGTGACCTGGTGGGCGATCGCTGCCGAGCTGGTCCCCACGTGGAGCACGAACTCGCCGGCCTCCGCCGTCCAGGCGTGCTCGACCGGATCCCAGAACCGGAACGTACGGGGCGGCAGGGCGATCGTCGCCGAGCCCGACTCACCCGGGTCGAGCCACACCTTGGCGAACCCGGCCAGCTCCTTGGCGGGCCGGCGCACCGACGCGACCGGGTCGGCCACGTAGACCTGCACGACCTCGGCGGCTCGCACGCCCCCGGTGTTGGTGACCGGCACCGTCACGGTCACCGTGTCGCCGGCCGCGAACGTCGACCGGTCCACGGCCGGCGCACCCAGCTCGAACGTGGAGTACGTCAACCCGTGGCCGAAGGGGAACCTGGGTGCGAGGTCCCGCAGCTCGTAGCCCCGGTAGCCGACCCACAGCTCCTCGCCGTAGTACACGGTCCCCGAGCTGCCCGGGTAGTTGAAGATCGCCGGGTGGTCCTCATAGCGGACGGGGAACGTCGTGGGCAGCTTGGCCGTGGGGGAGTGGTCGCCCGAGATCAGGTCCGCCACCGCGTCGCCCGTCTCCTGCCCGAGGTACCAGAGCTGGGCGCATGCTGCCACGTCGTCGGCCCAGTCCATCGTGACGGGCGAGCCGGCGTTGACGAGCACGACCGTGCGCGGGTTGGCCGCCGCGACCTCGCGGATCAGCCGCGGCTGGTCGCCGGGGAGGTCCATCGAGATGCGGTCCTCGCCCTCGGTCTCCCAGTCCTGGTTGAGCCCGACCACCAGCACCACGGCGTCGGCCTCGGCGGCGAGACCGACGGCCTCGGCGACCGGGTCGTCCGCCATGGGCGGCAGCGCGCCGAGGAGCAGCGCAGCCGCGCCCAGGCCCTCGACGCAGGCGTACTCCGCGACGATCTCCCGCTCCTCACCCGCGGACAGGACGACGCCGTGACGCATCTCGGCGCTGCCCAGCCCGAAGAACGCGGTGCCGGGCTCCCAGTGGTCCCACATGTCGAGGATCGTCTCGCCGCCGACGTGCACGCGGGCCTGGCCTCCGGCGATGAGCGTGAACGTCCACACGCCGTCGCTGGGCGCGGCGAACGTGCAGCGCACCCGCACCGAGAAGTCGCCCCCCTCGAGGCCGGGCCACGGGTCGCCCAGCCACGTGAACCGGGCGCTGCCGGCGTGGGCGACGTGCACGGGCTCGCCGGACAGCTCCCGGTTGTCGAAGTACTCGAGCGTGAACCCGTGCTCCGGGCCGAGGTCGACCGCCGGACGCACCCAGCGCGGGTCGATGGGCGGGGCGTTGCGGTACGCGTCGCAGCCCGGCGCGTGGGTGATCTCGACCGAGTCGCCGTAACGGGCCCGCAATCCGTCGAGCACGGTCACGGCGTGGTGCGGGTTCACCGCCGCGCTGCCGCCGCCCTGTGTGATCGCCACGTCGGCGTTCGGGCCGATGACCGCGAGGCGGCGGATCGAGTCCGGCCGCAGCGGCAACGTGCCGTCGTTGGAGAGGAGGACGACCGCGTCCCGGGCCGCCCGGCGCAGCAGCACCCGGTCCTCGGGGAGGTCGACCGACGTGTCGGGTCGGTGCTCGGGCTGGTCGAGGACGCCGAGCGCCTCCATCGTCACCAGGAGCCGGCGGATCTTGTGGTCGAGGTGGGCGACGGTCACGTCGCCGGCCTCGATCGCCTCGAGGATCTTCGCGCCGAGGTGCAGCGCCGGGCCGGGCATCTCCAGATCGACACCGTGACGCGTCGTCTCGACCGTCGAGTGCAACGCCCACCAGTCCGAGATCACGAACCCGCCGAAGCCCCACTCGTCGAGCAGCGCCATCAGCATCGGGTGCTCACCGGCGTAGGTGCCGAGCAGCTTGTTGTAGGCGGTCATGATCGACCACGACCGGGCCTCGGTGACCGCCGCCTCGAACGGCGGGAGGTAGATCTCGCGCAGCGTCCGCTCGTCCACCTCGGACGAGATCGTGTGCCGCTGGTACTCGCTGTCGTTGGCGACGAGGTGCTTCACCGCGGTCCCGACCCCGGTGGACTGCACGCCCTCGATGTACGCGACGGCCATCCGCGACGTGAGGTGGGGATCCTCGCTGAAGCACTCGAAGTTCCGACCCGCGAGGGGGGAGCGGTGGATGTTCACGGTGGGGGCGAGGAGCAGGTCGGCGCCCTTGGTCCGGGCCTCCCGCCCCAGCAGGTCACCGAGCTCGCGCACCAGCTCGGTGTCCCAGGTGGCGCCGAGGGCGGTCCCGCACGGCAGGCACGCCGACGTGGTGCCGACCCAGTAGCTGCCTCGCGCACCGTTCGGCCCGTCGGTGACCTTCAGGCCCCGCACCCCGAGCCGCTCGACGCCGGTGGCGTGCCACATGTCGATCCCGGCGGTCATGGCCGCCTTCTCCTCGACCGTCATCTCGGCCAGCAGCGCTTCAACTCGATCCGACATCGGGCCCCTTTCGCGTGGTTCGGGCGACAGTATCCCGGCCATCGGTCACAGGGATCTGGGCGCCAACGGCTCGCTGGCTACGATGTGACCTCGGTACGAGTGAAGAGGACGAACGCATGGCTGGCCCGGACGATCTCGGTGGATCTCTCCCAGGAGCGCCTGCGGGCCTGGATGCGAAGTTCGGCCGCCTCGGGTTGACCTTCGACGACGTCATGCTCATGCCGGCGGCATCCGACGTGCTGCCGCACGACGCCGACACCTCGACGCAGTTCGCCCGCGACATCCGCCTGGCGATCCCGATCGTGTCGGCCGCCATGGACACGGTCACCGAGGCCCGGATGGCCATCGCACTGGCGCGCCTCGGGGGGCTGGGGGTCATCCACCGCAACCTGCCGCCGCACGACCAGGCGGCCGAGGTCGACCGGGTGAAGCGCTCCGAGTCGGGGATGATCACCGACCCGGTCACCCTCCGCCCGCACCAGCCGGTCCAGGAGGCGCTCGACCTCATGGCCCGCTTCCACATCTCCGGTGTCCCGATCACCGACGAGGCGGGGAAGCTGGTCGGCATCCTCACCAACCGCGACCTCCGCTTCGAGGTCGACCCGGGTCGCCCGATCAGCGACGTCATGACCTCCGAGGGCCTGATGACCGCCGAGGTCGGCACCACCCTCGACGAGGCCGAGCAGCTGTTCCGCCGCTTCAAGGTCGAGAAGCTGCCGGTGGTCGACGCCGACGGCATGCTGCGCGGGCTCATCACGATCAAGGACCTGCAGAAGCGGATCGACTTCCCGCTGGCCACGAAGGACGGCGAGGGTCGCCTCCGGGTCGCAGCGGCCGTCGGCACCGGCGAGGACGTGATCGACCGGGCGAAGCTCCTGATCGACGCCGGCGTGGACGCCCTCGTGGTCGACACGGCGCACGGCCACTCGACCGGCGTGGCCGACACGGTCCGCCGCCTGCGCTCCATGTGGGACGGGCCGCTCGTCGCGGGCAACATCGCCACCGCCGCCGCGGCGACCACGCTGATCGACGCCGGTGCCGACGCCGTCAAGGTGGGCATCGGGCCGGGCTCGATCTGCACCACCCGCATCGTCACGGGCATCGGCGTCCCGCAGATCACCGCCGTCTTCGAGGTGGCCGAGGTCGCCCGGGCCCGCGGCGTCACGGTCATCGCCGACGGCGGCATGCAGTACTCGGGTGACCTGGCCAAGGCGATCGGCGCGGGCGCCGACGTCGCCATGTTCGGCAGCCTCCTCGCCGGCACGGACGAGAGCCCGGGCGACGTGGTCCTCTACCAGGGCGAGCGGTACAAGGAGTACCGGGGCATGGGCTCGATGGGCGCCATGAAGTCCCGCAGCTTCTCCAAGGACCGCTACTTCCAGGAGCACGTGGTCGACGCCGAGAAGCTGGTCCCCGAGGGCATCGAGGGCCGGGTGCCCTACACCGGCAAGCTCACGAACATCGTCCACCAGCTCGTCGGCGGCCTCCGCCAGGCGATGGGCTACACCGGCTCGGCGGACATCGCCGCCATGCAGCGGGACACGACGTTCGTGCGGATGACCACGGCGGGGTTGCGCGAGTCGCACGCCCACGACATCACGATCACCGAGCAGGCGCCCAACTACCGGAAGTTCTGACGACTCGGTTCGGCGGCCGCAGACGGGGCGCGCCCGCCTCGGAGCGCTTCAGTCGAGGCAGAACGTGCGCAGCTCGGCAACGGTGGCGTGGAAATCGCGCACCTCGAACGCCTGCGCTGCCGCGCGTGCGTCGGCCTCGCTGCGGAAGTAGACGCTGACGGTGTACGGCTGGTCGGGTTGCCCGATCGCCACAGCGGCGCCCTCGTCGCAGTCCGTCGGGACGACGTGCTCGTAGCCGACCTGTCGTGCCGCCGCGGCGGCCGCCGCGAGCGTCGGGTCGCCCTGCGTGCCCGCCGCGGCCAGGACCACCGCCCAGGTCGAGCCGCCGTGCTCGAGCTCCTCGCGTTCGGGCGGGAACGTGGGCAGGAACGCGATGGTGGCCGGCGCGGCGGTCGTGGTCACCGCGGCGGTCGTGGTCGCGGGCGCCCGGGCGGTCGTCGTGGTGCGCGCAGCACCATGGGCCGCCTCGTCGTCACCGCACCCGGCGGCCGTGATCGTCAGCGCCATCGTGACGACCAGCGCGAGCCGCAGCCTCATTGACGGAACGGTACCCCTGGCCCCACCGGAGGCGACGCCCTTCGCCGGCTCCGGCGAGTGGGTTACCCTCGGTTGGGCCGACTGGGGAGGGCGACGTGGTGAAGAGGCGCGTGGGAGTGATGGTGTCCGCCGTGGCGATCGCAGCCGTGGCGCTGGCGGGGTGCACGACGCCGCCGAAGCTGCCGCTGGGTGCGCAGTGCGAGCCGCTGCAGCTGATCCCGAACGCGGACCTGACGAACTGCGACCTGCACGACATGGACCTCACCGGGGTGGACCTCCACGGGGCGATCCTCACCAACGTGAACATGACGTTCACGATCCTCGACGGCGCCAACCTCGACGACACGGTCGGCTTCGCGGCGCAGTTCCAGTACTCCAGCATGGTGGGGACGTCGATCCGCAGCGCCGGCATCCCGATCGCCAAGCTCCACGGCACCGACCTGACCGGAGCCGACTTCACCGACACGCAGATGGACGGCGCCACCTTCGACAACGCCACGCTCACGGACGCGTCGTTCGCCAACGTCGACCTGCGCAACGTGGTGACGACCGGGTGGAACTTCGCCGCCGGCGACTTCTCCGGCGTGAACCTCACGGGCAAGACCCTGACGTCGAACAACCTCGTCGGCGCTCGCCTCGCCGGGGCGAACCTGAGCGGCACGCACCTCGAGAACAAGACGGCGACCGGCGCCGACTTCGCCGGGGCGAACCTGTTCGGCGCGGCGGCCAACAACGCGAACTTCACCGGGTCGTCCTTCGCCGGCGGCTCGCTCGACACGGCAGTCGTGGACCTGGCGAACTTCTCGAACGCGAACCTGTCCAACGCCTCGCTGCAGCAGATCGTCGCCCGTCAGGCGAACTTCACGGGTGCGACGCTGACCGGCGCCGTGTTCGGGGAGCCGTCGGACTTCACCGGCGCCCTCTGCCCGTCGGGGGCCCTGTACCCCGGCGGCGACCCCGCCTGCCTGGGCTGACGGCACCCCGCCGTTCCCGCCGTTCCGGGGCGTACTTGACGACGAACGCGTCCAGCTCGCCGCGGGCGGTCAGCACGTCGGCGTCGCCGGGGTGGGTGCGGCCGGGGTCGAAGTCCACCGTCCCGCTGAAGTACCCCGTCTGGTAGCCGTTGCCGGCGGCGTCGACGGCGAGGTCCTGGGTGTTGGTCGGGTTGTCCACCTCGCTCCCGGCCGCGACGGCGGACAGGAGGGCGAGGGCCGGCACCTCGCGGGCCTCGAGTTGCTGCACCCCGAGCCGGGGCGGGCGGGCGGGTTGGGGGGTGGGGTTCGACCGCAGGGACCGCAGCCAGCGTCGCAGGGCCATGACCGTTCACGCCGGGGGGGTGAGGGGATCGTTCCGCCGTCACCCCCCAGTGCGCCGCCCGCCCGGCGAACGGCTCACCCGCCGCGTAAAAATCGCGGCCACCTCACGGCCGGGGCGGGCGGGCCGCCCGGCGGCGGGAATACCCCTGGCGCAGCCAGCAGGGCCTCCACTTCTTCCCACGCGGCGTTCGAGAAGGGGTTCTGCCGGAACGGAACGTGCCTCGGGTTCTCGGCCGCTTTGGCCTCGGCCGCTCTGGCGTCGGTGAAGTACCGCTTGGCGCGATCCCGGTCTCCGGCGAGGGCGTACAGCCGGGCGAGTTGCAGTGGCGGCCCCACCCCGCGGTCCCCGTCCGCGATCCGTTTCTCCCACAAAGGGATGGCCCTTCCCGGATCGTCCGACCGGCTGAGTGCCTCGGCGTAGACGGATCGGTACCACACCACTCCAGGAGCAGCCGTCGTCGCCTGCTTGGCCAGTTCGACCGCTCGCTTAGCGTTCCGCACCTTCGGGTCCGGGCAATCGGCCAGGAGGGAGGCCAAAATGGCGCAGGCAGACAAGTCAGCCGGGTTGTTTAGGATCTGCTCCTCGTACCCATCCAGGGCCTTCCGCCAGGCGGCAGCCGCCCCGGCCGTGTCCCCATCGAACCACAACGCGTGTCCGGCGGCGTACTGAAACATGGCGTTCCGCGGGTGCTTGTGAGCGACCTGCCGCACGAGCGTGACGGCTTCGTCCACCCTGCCCAAGTGGAGGAGCGACGTGACAACCCGCTCGTCCGCCTCAGGGTGGTCGGGTTGCCGTTTGCGTAACTCTTGGGCGGCGGCGAGCGCCCCGGGGAGGTCACCGGCGGTCATGTACGCCGCGCACAAGCCGGCCCGGTTGATGTTCGGGTCCAGCCGAATGGACTCGTTGAACGCCGCCACCGACCCGTCCCCGTCCCCGACGTGCATCAGGGCGTGCGCGAGGGCGCGGTGGCCGTAGGCGAAGTTCGGCATCAGCTCGACCGTCCGCCGGAATAGGGGCACGGCGGCCGGAGCATCGCCTGCACACCAGCAGGCCCACCCGAGTCGCCAGTTGACCCCGGGGCTGCCCGGCCGGAGTGCTCGGGCCGCGGTGTAGTACCGGACCGCGTCCGCCCACCGGGGCGGGCGGGCTTCGTAGCAAACGGCTGCGAGGGTGTGGGTGACCCAGTAGTCGGACGGGTGGCGGTCGACAGCGACGAGCAGGACCGCAGCCGCCTGGTCGGTCAGCCCCGCCCGGAACAAGGCGGCCCCGAAGTGGGCGGCGGACGCCGGCGGTAACCGGGTGGCCTCCGGCTCGGCCGCCAGGGCGACCAGAGCGGCCTTATCGTCGGCCACGCACGCCGTCCTCAAACGCACCCGCCAAGGGTCGGGATCGAGCGCGTTCGCTGCGGCCAGCATCCACCCCCTACTCTCGCCGGCGTGGAGTAGAGCCCAGTCGTCCAGGGCAGCGGCTACCGGCTGCCGGACAGCCTCAGGCACCCGGGCGGGCGTTTCATCCGGGCGGACGTCGTCCGGGTGCAGTCCGGCCTCACGAAACGCTTCGGCATACGCCCGGTCGGCCCATGTCAAGTCGAATGCCTTACCCTGGACCGGTTTGGACCACCCGAGTCGAACGTTGTCCAGCATGGCGGCATCGGTTTTGGCATCCCGTCCGACCCCGCCTCGGACACCCTCCAGTCGAGCCACCAACTCCAGCCCGGTTCGAGTGTTCTCCAGTCGTCGGCGGAGGGCCGGGCCCGAGTCCCCTCCCGCCACCAGTGCATCCGCCCGGCGGGCCGCCTCCAGGGCGGCGGCCCATCGCCCCGCCGCCTGGTGTTCGTCCGCCTCGTCCAGGGC
>JAEZFI010000275.1 GCA_023437745.1 Actinomycetes bacterium | reverse complement strand
GTCGTCGTCGTGGCGGCCTCCGTCGTGGTGGTCACGGCCTCGGTCGTGGTCGTCTCGCAGACGGTGGTGGTCGTCGTCTTCTTGCTCGTGCTCGGGTGGTGATCCCAGTCCTTGTCACCCCAGTCCGTGTCACCCCAACCGTGGTCACCCCAGCCCGCGTCGCCCCCGTCGTGGTCCTGGCTCCAGCCACGGTCGCTCCCGTGCGTGCCACCCTCACCCGTCGCACCGGCCGCCGTGGACGCCGCCAGCACGCCGCCGACCACGACCATCGTCATCGCCAGGGCCCGACGCCGCACCGATGCCCTCGACCGCCGCACCTGATCCGTCTGAGACATGCCCGCACCTCCAGCTCTCTGCGGGCGAACCTAGCCACCCGGGAGGGCGAGGAACACCCCTGATCTGCGGGTTTCCGGCCCAGGCGCCCGCGTCACCGCGGCAGCAGCCCCGAACCGAACAGCTGGACCGCAGGATCGGAGTGCCGGCCGCGGCGCGACATCGGGCCGAATCGCGGCGCGTCGCTGAACGGGATCCGCCACTTGATGCGCTCCCCGATCGCCAGGTAGTTCATCGTCTGCACGACGTTGAAGCCGATCGAGTGGTGCCACAGCACCGACGGACCGTTCGCGTGGCTGATGAAGCCGTACACGTAGCGGATCCCCGATCCCGCCTCGGGCTTGTACTTCTCGAAGAAGTGATGGGCCATCGTCATCCCGATGTTCGAGCGGCGGTGCTCACGCTCGACGTAGAGGTCGAACATGAAGCACTCGTCATCGGCGAGGCGGACCCTCGGCACGCCGGCGGAGCGGTGTCGCACCGTGTCGAACGACTCCCAGATGCGACCGATCGGCTCGCCGTCCTTCAGCGCGACGATGACGTCCCACGAGCCGGCGTCGAGCGCCGCCTTCGCCACCGGGAGCTGCCAGCCCGCGCAGATGCGCGGGAGGAGCGGGTCGTCGGACGACGTGATCTCGTGGAACTCCACCCCGTCGTCGGGCAGCTCGATCGGGTTGCTCGTCGGCTCCAGGTACACGACGAAGGCGGGTTCGATCCTGGGGCGCAGGCTCGTGAGGCGTCGGACGGCGCCGGCGAGAGTTGGCATGGGCGAACTGTGCCGCCGGCGCAATAGTTGCGTCAAGAAGCAAGGGTGCCCACGGAGCGCACGAGCGCCGTGGCGGCGTCCGCATCCATCGGGCGACCCAGGTGGTAGCCCTGGCCGAGGTCGCACCCGAGCGACGCCAGCGCGTCGCGCTGGGAGGGATCCTCGATGCCCTCGGCGATCGCCACCAGCCCGAGCGTGTGGGAGATCTGCACGATCGCAGCAGCCAGCGACGGCGTCGGCCCGGTGGTCAGGTCACCCACGAAGGACTTGTCGACCTTGAGGATGTCGACCGGGAAGTGCTGGAGGTAGGCGAGCGACGAGTAGCCGGTGCCGAAGTCGTCCACGGCGAGGCGGATGCCGAGGCGGCTGAGCCGGGTGAGCGAGTCGAGCGCTGCGTCGGGGTCGTCCATGAGGGCGTTCTCCGTGATCTCGAGGATGAGGAGCGCCGGAGGCAGGCCGCAGCGGTTGAGGAGCAGCTCCACCCGGTCGGGGAACGCCGGGTCGAGCAGCTGGCGGGGGGAGACGTTCACGCTGACCGCCGGCGCGTCCGCGCCGGCCGAGCGGAGCCAGCCGAACGCCTCCGCGCACGCCGTGCGCAGGACGTGGTGGCCGATCTCGTCGATCAGCCCGCTCTCCTCGGCGAACGGGATGAAGGACAGCGGCCCGAGCAGGCCGCGGTCGGGGTGGTTCCAGCGGACGAGGGCCTCCATCGCCGAGAGGCGTCCGGTGCCCAGCTCGTAGATGGGTTGGTACTGCACCACGAGCTCCCCGCGCGCCGCAGCGCCGCGCAGGTGCGACTCGAGGTCGAGCCGCTCGAGCGCTGCCTGGTACATGTCGGCGGCGAACACCCGATGGCAGTTCTTCCCCGCCGCCTTGGCGGTGTACATGGCGAGGTCGGCGTTGCGCAGGATCTCGTCGGCGCCGACCGCGGCGTCCGCGTAGGCGATGCCGATGCTCGCCGTGGTGGAGACGCGCTTGCCGGCGAGCACGATCGGGGCCCGCACGGACTCGATCAGTCGCTCCGCGATCTGCACCGCCTCGTCGCCGTCGCCGAGGTCGTCGATCAGGATCGCGAACTCGTCGCCGCCGAGGCGCGCTGCCGTGTCGCCGGGCCGGAGGCAGTGGCTGAGCCTCTCGCTGACCGTCACGAGGAGGTCATCGCCGGCGGAGTGCCCGAGGCTGTCGTTCACGGTCTTGAACTCGTCGAGGTCCACGAAGAGCACAGCGATCCGGCCGCCGCTCCGCTCGAGGCGGCTCGCGGCATGTCCGACGCGGTCGCGGAACAGCGCCTGGTTGGCGAGACCGGTGAGCGAGTCGTGGAACGCCTGGTGCAGCAGCTCGTTCTCGAGGCGACGGTGCTCGGTCACGTCGCGGTAGCTCCACACGCGCCCCACGACCTCGCCGTGGATCCGCTGCGGGAGGGACAGGCGTTCGAACACCCGGCCGTCGTCGAACTCGAGGGTGTCGTGCGTCTGGATGCTGGGGTCGGCGAGCAGGTCGGGGACCGTCGCGTGGAACGTCGCTGGGTCGACGAGCTGATCCAGCACGCCGGACAGGACGGCGCAGTCGTCGCCCGGGCGGACCTGGTCGAGGGGGATGCGCCACATCTCGGCGAAGCGGCCGTTGAAGCTGGCGATGTGCCCGGCGGCGTCGACCACGAGGATGCCGTCGGCCGTCGACTCGAGCGTCGCTGCGAGGATCGAGTTGGCGGACCTCAGCTCGTCCTCCGCCGCGACCCGGTCGCTGATGTCGTGGCCCGTCGCGACGATCCCCTCCACGGTCGGGTCGTCGAGCAGGTTCGTGAACGTCATCGCGAAGGGAACCGGCTCGGCGCCCGCCCGACGCAGGCGCAGCTCGACCGTGACGCTCCCGTGGACCGTCGCCGCGCCGGGCTCGACGCACATCGCGGCGAGGACCCCGTCGAGCGCATCGTGGTCGACCTCGTCGACCAGCGCGGCGAGCGGGCGGCCCTCCATCCACTCCTGGTCGTGGCCGAGCAGGCGGGTCAGGGCGCCGGAGGACGCCGCCACCGTCCCGTCGCGCTGGAGGAGCAGCGTGATGGAGGCAGCGTTCTGCATCAGCGAGCGGAACCGGGCGACCTCGTCCCCCGCCACCTCCCACCGTCGGCGATCCGTGAGGTCGCGGATGCTCAGGAGGACGCCGTCCTGCTGGGGCGACCCGATCATCTCGACGAGGCGCCAACCGTCCGACGCGCGGAGGCGCAGCTCGAGCGGCGTGCCGACCTCCTTGCCCTGCACGCTGGTCAGGGAGAGCGCCGCCAGCTGGAGGTCGTCGGGGTGGACGAACTCGAGACCGCTCCTGCCGATCGCCTCGTCGAGCGACATGCCGAACAGGCGGGTCGCCGCGGGGTTGCCCCATCGCACCTCGGCGTTGCCGTCGATCAGGAGCACGGCATCGGCGAGTCCGTCCAGGACGGCTTCGAGGTCCACCTCGACCTCGGGGTTCACCACTGGCGCGTCCTCGCTCGCATGACCCATGCATCGACACCCGAACGGCGGTTCGTGAACGTTCTTCCGTCGTCTGGGTCGATCGGACCGTCTCGTGGTCCGTCCGGACCTTCTGCGCTGAATCGCTCCACCGGCCTCCGCCGGGTGCCGATGCGGGAGCAGGACGCATCCCGCGTCCAGGACGAACAGGTCCGACGACTTCCTGCGAGGTTCCCATGTTCCCGAGTGTCCAAGGACGGACCAAGGCTGCTGCGGCGCTCGCTGCGGTGACCCTCACCTCAGCGCTGAACGTGCTGCCGGCTGCGGCCGACGACTTCCAGCCGGAGAACAACGCGCCGACGTTGAGCAACCCGGCTTTCACGTTCCCGGGCGCTCAGACGGAGTTCGAGCCCGACGCCGGCGCCTCGGACGAGGTGTACGCCTACTCGGTGACCGTCGAGGACCTCGACAGCCTCGCCGACCTCGACACCGTCTCGGTGTGCCTCCACCACTCCCTCCACGAGGACGGCGCCACCGCCGGCGAGGGCGACGCCACCTGCGCCAGCGCCGACCCCGCGAACTCCGTGCGCCTGACCTGGACCCGCACGACGGACACCTTCTCCATCGACGCTGCGTCGAGCACCTACTGGGCGCTCGGCACCGGCGGCGACGCCTCCACGGGCCCGGCGGACCTGGGAGTGACCTCCTCGGTCATCACGTTCCGGTTCACGGTGTCGGAGGCGATGCGCGAGGGCACCTGGACCGCCTCGTCGACCGCGACGGACATGAGCGCCGCCACGGGGACCGACGACGCCGCCACCGCCACGGTCGCGGCGTACTCGTCGATCACCACCCGCATCGCGCAGCAGTTCGGCGAGATGGCGACCGGCGTGGGCGTGTCGCGGGTGGATGCTCCTACGGTGATCTCCAACGGCGCCACGACGGTCAGCCTCACCGCGGGTGACTTCACGTCACCGGTCGGCACCTTCACCCTGAAGACCGACGGAGCGACCAGCACGCTCCCGGCGTCCGGCCAGGTGACCTACGACTGCAACAGCGCCGCCTCCTTCACCGAGGGCACCGCCACCCGGGTCGGAAGCACGGCCACGGCGATCGGCGAGGGCACGGCCACGGGCACGGCGGAGGGCGGCATCGCCGTCTCGAACGCCTGCCGGCTCACCCACGGCGGTGGCCGCCCGGTCGCCACGTACGCCTTCACGGTCGTCAACACGATCGCGAACGCCTGACCGACGCGGCGCACCGGCGCCGCAACGTCGAATCGGGGGGGCCGCGCCCCCCGCCGGGGCCCCCGGTGGGTGAGAAACCGCCCCCC
>JAEZFI010000266.1 GCA_023437745.1 Actinomycetes bacterium | reverse complement strand
CGTCTCACGACACAGAACGAGGGTGGGTCAGGGGACCCGGACCCCTCGGCGGGCAGCTTCGGCCAGGAGGGCCGCGGCACGAGCCGGGGTGAAGACCACCGCCGAGACCTCCGTCTCCTCCGCGGTGCGGCGACCGGTCTTCACGGCGAGGGAGGTCGGCCCGTCCAGCGCGACCTCGACCGCGAGGCCCGGCGCGTTCTGCGAGAGGTCGGTCGCCGTCGTCCCGACCAGCGCCGGCGACAGCCGCGTGATCCGGGCCCGGGGGAACAGCACCGAGTCGACGAGGACCAGCGGGTCGACGAGGGTGAGCCCGGCCGGCACCAGCACCACGAAGCGGGTGGCGAGCGTGTGGAGCGAGGCGACGGCGAGCCGCACGACCACGGCGCCGACGACGAGCGCCACGAGCCCGGCGAGCCAGGCCTTTGCCGCCAGCAGCATCACCGGCACGACCACGCCGGCCAGGGCGACCACGACGGCGAGGGGCGCCGGTCCGAAGATGAGCGTGGCGGGCGTGCGCAACGAGAAGCGCCGCTCGTCCCCGTAGGAGCGGGCGTCGAGGCAGTCGTCGGCGACCCACGCCGAGAGCGCGAGGGCCGCGACGGCGACGGCCGCTGCGACGCCGGTGACGCCGAGTGCGTCGAGGTCGTCCGCCGCCACCGCGGCCCACACCGAACCGACGGCGACGCCGGGCGCGACCACCCGCAGCACGGTGAGCGAGATCGGGTGGGGGACCGCTGCGCCCAGCACCAGCGCCGCCCAGGCCAGCCATGCCAACGCCGTGCCGGAGCGGGCCACCGCCACCGAGCGGTCCGCCAGCGCGTCGCCGACGAGGTCGCCCGCCACGAGGGGGAGGAGGACGACCAGGAGCCGGAGCGCCCACGTGACGGGATGTGCGTTCATGCCCGACAGATTTGCGGATGAGCGCCGCTCATCTCTAAACAAGGTCCATGGGGGGGTTGTTCGGTCTCGAGCTGCCGGCGGGTCTCGCGACGGTGATCGGTGCGCTGCCGTTCATGTCGGTCGGCGAGGCGTCTCGCTTCATGCGCGAGCTGGTCCCCTCCCTCGTGTCGGCGCCGCTGGTGACCTCGAGCCCCGACGACGAGGCGTCCGTCGCCTCGCTCGCGGCGTTCCGGGAGTTCCTGGCGACGATGGCCGGCCGCGTCGAGCCGATCGTCGTCAGCCTCACCGGCCCCGTCACCGTGTGGCTCGACCTGCGTCGTGAGGGCATCGAGCCGGGCGCCGCAGCGGTCCGTGCGGTCGAGCTCGTGGAGGCGCAGGCGCACGAGATGCTCGACGCCACGCACGAGGCGATGCCCGAGGCGGAGGTCCTGATGGTCCTCGACGAGCCCGCGCTGGCGAACTCGATGCACCCGACGTTCCCGCTCCAGCCCGACGAGATCGAGTCCTTGGTCGGCGACGTCGTGCGGGACCTCTCCGACGACGCCACGATCGGCGTGCGGGTCGACGGTCGGGCGGACTGGGCGATGCTCATCCGCACCGGGATCGGCGTGCTGGGCGCCCCGGTGACCGCGCACCTCGAGACGGCCGCCGCCGAGATCACCCGCTTCCTGGAGCGGGGCGGCGTCATCGCCTGGGGGGCCGTGCCGACCGACGAGCCGCTCGGGACCTCGGCGGATCGCCTGTGGCGCCGGCTCTCCGCGCTGTGGTGCGAGCTGTCGGGCCTCGGCACCGACCCGCAGCTGCTGCGGGAGCGCTCGATCATCACGACGGCCGGCGAGCTGAGCACCTTCGGCATCACGCAGACCGCGCGTGCGATCGAGCTCGCACAGGACCTGGCCGGGCGGGTGTTCCGCCAGACCCGGGGCCTGCAGCTCTCCATCGGCGCCTGATCTCATTGGGCCGGGCCGGCTTCGCCTCAGGCTCGGCTCGCCGCTCGTTCCTCGCAGGCGGGCCTTCTTCGGCTGCGCCACGCGGCCTGATCTCACCGGGCCCGGGCCGGGGGGGCGGCACCGTCACATGCCGCCGGTAGGTTTTCCGGGTGCCCACCGACCCGTATCTCGCCGAGCTCCCGGACGACCCCGCCGAGCGGGTCGAGTCCCTGCGGGCGACGATCAAGGAGCTGAACCGGCAGTACTACGAGCTCGACGCGCCCACGGTGCCGGACAGCACGTGGGACGCGTTGATGCGCGACCTGCGCCGCCTCGAGGGGGAGCACCCCGACCTCGTGACGCCCGACAGCCCGACGCAGGTCGTGGGCGGCGCGCCGTCCGCGGCCTTCGCCGAGGTGCGGCACTCGGTCCCCATGATGTCGCTCGACAACGCGATGGACGTCGGCGAGCTGCGTGACTGGGGCTCCCGGACCGCCCGCCGCCTCGCCGACCTGGGCTTCGACGGCCAGGTCCGCTACGTCTGCGAGCTGAAGATCGACGGGCTCGCCGTCTCGATCCGCTACGAGCAGGGCCGCTACGTGCAGGCCGCCACCCGTGGCAACGGTCGGGTGGGGGACGACGTGACCGCGCAGGTGGCGACCATCGAGGCGGTGCCCAAGACCCTCGCCGAGGGCGCTCCCGACGTCCTCGAGGCCCGGGGCGAGATCTACCTACCCCTCGTCGCCTTCGAGGCGCTGAAGGCCAAGACCATCGCCGACAACGAGGTCCTCGCCGCCGCCGGGAAGCGCACGAAGCCCGTGCCGGTGAACCCCCGCAACGCCGGGGCCGGCTCGCTCCGCCAGAAGAACCCGGAGGTCACACGGTCCCGTGGGCTCGCGTGGTGGTGCTACCAGCTGGGCGAGCTCCAGGGTGGCGCCGCGCCGCTGGCGCACTCGGCGGCGCTCGAGCAGATGGCCGGGTGGGGCATCCCCGTGAACCCCGAGACCAAGGTGGTGGACGACCTCGACGAGGTCTACGGGTTCTGCGAGCACTGGCTCGCCCACCGGCACGACCTCCCGTACGAGATCGACGGCATCGTGGTGAAGATCGATGCGCTCGACGCGCAGCTGGCGATGGGCTCCACCTCGAAGGCACCCCGCTGGGCGATCGCCTACAAGCTCCCGCCCGAGGAGCGGACCACCAAGCTGCTCGACATCCAGGTGTCGATCGGCCGCACGGGCAAGGCCACGCCGTTCGCCGTGCTCCAGCCGGTGTTCGTGGGCGGCTCCACGGTCGGGCTCGCCACCCTGCACAACGAGGACCAGGTGGCGGTCAAGGACGTGCGCCCGGGCGACACGGTGATCGTGCGCAAGGCGGGCGACGTCATCCCCGAGGTGGTGGGGCCCGTCCTGGCCGAGCGCCCCGACGGGCTGGCGGCGTGGTCCTTCCCGACCGAGTGCCCCTCGTGCGGCTCGCCGCTGGTGCGACTCGCGGGCGAGGCGCGCCACAGCTGCCTCAACCCGAGGTGCCCCCAGCAGCAGGTCGCGCGCATCGCCCACTTCGGCTCGCGGGGTGCCATGGACATCGACGGGCTGGGGGAGCAGCAGATCGCTGCGTTCATCGACCTGGGTCTGCTCTCCGACGTGGCCGACGTCTACTCGCTCGACTTCGACCGCATCCTGCAGCTCAAGGGGTACAAGGAGACGTCGGTCGCCAACCTCCGCTCGGCGATCGAGGCGTCGAAGGCGCGCCCCCTGGCCAACCTGCTGGTCGGGCTCAACATCAGCCACGTCGGCGGTGCGGGCGCCGAGGTGCTGGCCTCCGCGCTGGGGAGCCTCGAGGCGATCATGGAGGCCTCGCTCGACGACCTGGTCGCCGCCGAGGGGGTGGGTCCGATCATCGCCACCTCGGTCCACGAGTGGTTCGCCGACGAGGGCAACCGTCGCCTCGTCGAGCGTCTGGTCGCGGCCGGCGTCAACACGAAGGGCCCCGAGCGCTCGGTCCTGCCCCAGACCCTGGCGGGCAGGAGCATCGTGATCACCGGCACGCTCGAGGGGCTGACGCGTGACGACGCGGAGGCGGCGATCAAGGCTCGGGGTGGCAAGTCCCCGGGCAGCGTGTCGAAGCGCACGACGGCGGTGCTGGTGGGCGCCGAGCCCGGTGCGTCGAAGCTCACCAAGGCCACCGAGCTGGGCATCCCGATCCTCACCGAGGTGGAGTTCGCCCGGCTGCTGGAGACGGGCGAGCTGCCCGAGAGCGCCGCACCGGCGGCAGGAGAGGAACCGTCGTGATCGACAACACCCCAGCTCGGCGTTTCGACGCAGTGCTGTTCGACTTCGGCGGCGTCTTCATCGACTCGCCGTTCGCCGTGGCCGACGCCGCCGCGGCGGAGCTCGGGATCGACCCGGAGGTGCTGACCGACGTGGTCTTCGGCAGCTACCACGCCGACACGGACCACCCGTGGCACCGGTTGGAGCGCGGCGAGATGTCGTTCGACGACTGCCGGGCCGCGATCATCGCCGACTCCGTCGAGCGGGGGCTGCTCGACGTCGACCCGTTCGCCGTGCTGGGCAGGCTGGCGGCCGGTGGCGCCACCGCCGTCCGCGACTTCATGGTCGACGCGGTCCGCGGCTTCCGGGCGGCGGGGCTGAAGGCCGGCATCGTGACGAACAACATCGCCGAGTTCGGCAGCTACTGGCGTTCGCTCATCCCGCTCGACGAGCTGTTCGACGACGTCCTCGACAGCTGCGAGGTCGGCGTGCGCAAGCCCGACACGGCCATCTACCTCCTGGCGTGCGAGCGGCTCGGGGTCGAGCCCACCCGGGCCCTGTTCGTCGACGACCACGTCGGCAACGTCGAGGGCGCACGGAGGGCGGGGCTCACGGCGGTGTGCTGCGGCATCTCGGTCGAGTCGACGCGCAGCGCGCTGGCGGAGCTGCAGGAGCTCGCCGGCTGAGCGCTGGTGCGTCGGCCCAGCGAGGCCGGGCGCGGTCAGGCGCTGTCAGGCGCTGTCAGGACGCCGAGAACGTCCAGTACACGGGTGACGCCGTGGAGGGGCCCTCGGTCTGCTTCCACACCATCGCCGTGACCTGGTTCACGTCCGTCTCGAGCTGCTCGATGCGGCGTCCGGGCGCCGGCGTGTAGGTGACGACGATCCCGCTCGGCGTGAGGACCTTGCTGAGGCCGTCGGCGTCCTCGCCGGTCGCCTGGTTGCGGATCTCGACCCCGTTGATGATGAGGTAGGCGTCGTACCCGCTCGCCAGGTCGACGCCGACCTGGCCCTGCCGGAGGATCTCCGCGCCGCTGCCGGGGATCAGCCGCTCGACCGACGCCGGCTTCACGGCCGAGGCGTCGTTGCCGGTGACGGCGTTGTCGACGATGACGACCATCAGCCCCACGACGATCGCCAGGATCACGCCGATGAGCACCCTCCGGAAGAGGGGACGGTCCAGCAACGTGGTGGTCGCCAGCGCGTCGGGGGCGGGCTGGCCGGGCAGGTCGGAGGTGACGGGGGGCATCGGTGGACATTCTGCCCTGCCGCCGTCCGGCTACACCGGTCGGCGCCGGTGCGTCGGTAGGATCGTGCACCCATGACCACCCCGAACCGCGGCGATCTCGTCGGCCAGCTGATCGCGGGCCGGTACCGGCTGGTCACCCCGATCGGGCGGGGCGCGTCGGCCCAGGTCTTCTTC
>JAEZFI010000200.1 GCA_023437745.1 Actinomycetes bacterium | reverse complement strand
GGGGGGGCCGACGCCGGGGACGCCGACGCGGGAGCCGGCGGCGCAGTCGTGGCGGCGGGCAGTGCGCCACCTGTCCGCAACGCGTGCTCGAGCTGCGCGAGGCGGTCGGCGAGCGCTGCGGCGGACGTGTCCAGCTCGGCGTGGCAGAGGCGGACGACGGCCACCTCGAGCGGGATGCGCTGGTCGGTCGCCTGGCGCATGTCCACGAGCGCCGTGCCGATGAGCTCGAGCGCCCGGGTGATGCCCGCGGCGCCGAAGGTCGTGGCGACCTCGACGGCAGCGGCTCGGTCGTCGGCAGTGAGGTGCGGGGTGTCGGCCTTCACGGCGACGAGGAAGGCGTCGCGCAGCTGACCGATGAGCGACTCGCCGATCGTGCGGGGCTCCATGCCGGTCGAGATGGCGGTGGCGATCGCCGTGATGGCGTCGCCGGTGTGCCGCTTGGCGAGCGCCCACAGCAGCTCGTCGGTGCGGACCGAGTGGTGGTCGACGCCGCCGAGCGCGACGACCCGGTCGAGCGCGGACAGCGTGTCGCGGGCCGAGCCCTTGCCCATCCGCACCACGTCGGGGACGACCGACGGGTCGAGGTCGATCCCCGCGTCCTCCATCACCCAGCGCACGTGCTCGGTGAGCTCGTCGGCGCCGAGGAGGGAGAACTCGAAGTGCTGCGTGCGGCTCCGGATGGTGGGCAGCACCTTCTGCGGATCGGTGGTGGCCAGCACGAACACCACGTGGTCCGGCGGCTCCTCGAGGGTCTTGAGCAGCGCGTTCGACGCCGCCGTCGAGAGCATGTGGACCTCGTCGAGGATGTACACCTTCGTGCGGCCCGGCGAACCGACGGCCGTACGGCTGATCAGCTCCCGCACCGCGTCGACGCCGTTGTTCGACGCGGCGTCCAGCTCGAACAGGTCGTAGCTGGTGCCGGCGTCCATGGCGACGCAGCTGTCGCACTCGCCGCAGGGCTCCCCGCCGTCGAGGTTCGTGCAGTTGAGGGCCTTGGCGAGGATGCGGGCGGTGGAGGTCTTGCCCGTGCCGCGGGGGCCGCTGAAGAGGTAGGCGTGGCCTTCGGTGCCCGCTGCGACCGCGTGCTGGAGCGCCTTGGACACGTGGTCCTGGCCCTTCAGCTCGGAGAAGCGCCGCGGTCGGTACCGGCGGTAGAGCGACTGCTGAGCCATCGCCGCCGAGCCTACAGGTGGCCTCCGACAGGCACTCACGCCTGGACCCCCCTCGCCCCCGGACCTGTTCTGTTCCAGGGAGAGCAGCGCCGGCGCTGCTCTGGCTGGAACAGAACGGCTGGCGGGCCGGGTGCTGGTGAGACGGTCAGGCGATCTGCGGCACTCCCGGAGATCCGCTGAGAGCTGCTGCCTTCCGGCCCTGACTCGATTCACGGGCCCAGGTCGCACAGGACCCGACCGCCTCACCAGCACCCGGCGACGTCGCACGGGAACCGCCAGCATACCGGGCCGCTACGATGACCACCGTCCGCTCCCCCGGGATCGGTCGAGGAGACGTGCGAGAGCGGCCGAATCGGCACGACTGGAAATCGTGTGTGGGGAAACTCACCGTGGGTTCAAATCCCACCGTCTCCGCCAGCGGGTGCTGTGGACCCCGGTCAGCGATGGCCGGGGTTCTGCCGTTCCAGGAGGCCGACCTAGCATCGCTCCGCCGTGGACCACCCCGACCGCCACTCCCGCCGCACCACCGACGGCCGACCGCCGTTGAGCGACCTGAAGGTCATCGACGTGTCGACGGTCATCGCCGGGCCGACGGCCGCCCGCTACCTCGCGGACTTCGGTGCCGACGTCATCAAGGTCGAGCGCCCGGGCACGGGCGACGGCGTGCGGGACATGGGGTGGCGGGACCCCGCCGACGGCGTGACGCTGTGGTGGAAGCTCGTCAGCCGCAACAAGCGGTGCATCGCCCTCGACCTGAAGGACCCCGACGACCACGCGCTCTTCCTGCGGATGGTCGCCGACGCCGACGTCCTCATCGAGAACTTCCGCCCGGGCACGCTCGAACGCCTCGACCTCGCGCCGGAGCGCCTGTGGGAGCAGTCGCCGAACCTCGTGATCACCCGGGTCACCGGCTTCGGGCAGGACGGGCCGTATGCCCAGCGGCCGGGCTTCGCCAGCATCGCCGAGGCGATGTCGGGCTTCGTGGCGATCAACGGCGACGAGGACGGCGCACCGCTGCTCCCGCCGATCGCGCTGACGGACGAGGTGACGGGCCTCGCCGCGGCGTTCGCCACCATGGTCGCCGTGCACGCCGGCGTCGGTCAGGTGGTCGACGTGAACCTCCTCGAGTCGGTCTTCCAGATGATGGGGCCGCTGATCTCGGCCTACCGGGCCGAGGGCTACCTCCAGCCACGGCTCGGTGCCGGCATCCCCTACTCCGTCCCCCGGGGCACCTACCGCTGCAACGACGGCAGCTGGGTCGCCGTGACCGCCTCCTCCGACACCGTCGCCCCGCGAGTGATGGCGCTGCTCGGCGTGGGCGACGACCCCCGGTTCGCCACCTTCCAGGGGCGTGTCGACCACCGGGCCGAGATCGACGCGCTGCTCTCCGAGTGGATCGCCACCCGCTCGCCCGACGAGGTGATGGCCGAGTTCGAGGCGGCGCACGCCGCCGTGGGGCCGGTCATGACCATGGCCGACATCGACGCCGACCCCCACTACCGGGCCCGCGGCGCGATCGCCGATGTCGATGGCGTCGCCATGCAGGGGCTCATCGCCCACCTGTCGGCGACGCCCGGTCGGATCGACTGGGCGGGTCGACCACTCGACGCCGACGGCGACGAGATCCGTCGAGAGCTGGGTTGAGGCCACCGTGGCATCTGCGCTGGACGACCTCCGGGTGATCGAGATGGGCCAGCTCCTCGCCGGCCCGTTCTGCGGTCAGCTCCTCGCCGACTTCGGCGCCGACGTGATCAAGATCGAGCCGCCCGGCGCCGGCGACCCGATGCGCGAGTGGGGCCGCGAGAAGTCCGGCGGGCAGTCGCTGTGGTGGCCGGTGGTGGGGCGGGGCAAGCGGTCGGTCACGCTCGACCTCCGCCAGGCGGCCGGGCAGGACGTCGCCCGTCGTCTGATCTCCGAGGCGGACGTGCTCATCGAGAACTTCCGGCCGGGCACCCTCGAGAAGTGGTCGCTCGGCCCCGAGGAGCTGACCGCCCTCAACCCGCGGCTGATCGTCGTCCGTGTCTCGGGCTACGGCCAGACCGGCCCCTACGCCGACCGGCCGGGCTACGGCGCGATCGGCGAGGCGATGGGTGGCTTGCGGGCGGTCATCGGCGAGCCGGACCGGCCACCCGCCCGCGCCGGCATCTCGATCGGCGACACCCTCGCGGCGATCTTCGCCTGCGTGGGCACCCTCGTCGCCCTGCACTCGCGGGAGCGCACCGGCCGCGGCCAGGTCGTCGACTCCGCGCTCTACGAGGCGACGCTCGCCGTGATGGAGTCGCTGATCCCGGAGTTCGCCATCACGGGCTACGTGCGCCCGCGAACCGGGTCGATCCTGCCCAACGTCGCGCCGGCCAACGCCTACCCGACGAAGGACGATCGCGAGCACCTCATCTCTGCCAACCAGGACACGGTGTGGCGGCGCCTCGCCGCGGCGATGGGACGGCCGGAGCTGGGCGAAGACGAGCGCTACGCGACGCACAACGCGCGCGGCCGCCACCAGGCGGAGCTCGACGCGCTGATCGCCGAGTGGACGGCGACGCTCGACGCCGAGGCCCTCGAGGCAGTCCTCCACGAGCACTCGGTGCCGAACGGCAAGATCTACACCGCGCCCGACATGCTCGACGACCCGCACTTCGCCGCCCGCGAGGCCGTCGTGAAGCTGGTCCACCCGCTGCTCGGCGAGTTCCCCATGCAGAACGTCGCGCCGAAGCTCTCCGAGACCCCCGGGGAGGTCCGATGGGTGGGCCCCGAGCTCGGGCAGCACACGGACGAGGTGCTCGGCGAGGTCCTCGGCCTCGACGCCGCGGAGATCGCCGGCCTGCGCACCGCCGGCGTCGTCTGACGACGAGGTCCCGGGGCCCCGTTCTGTGTCGTGGGACTCGCCAGTTGTGGCGCGTCTTACGACACAGAACGGCACCAGACACCGAACAACCTTCTCAACTCGGCGTCGCGGTGCGCCGATGGGACGCCATGACCCCTGCCCACACCCCCCGGTCGCGCACCGAGTCCGGCTTCACCCTCGTCGAGCTCATGGTCGTCGTGCTGATCATCGGCGTCCTGCTGGCGATCGCCATCCCGACGTTCCTCGGGGCACGGACCCGCGGTCAGGACGCCGTGGCGAAGTCGTCACTCCGGATCGCCCAGACCGCGGCCGCCAGCCTCCTCGCCAGCGGTGGCGGTGACGAGTTCGGCGACGCGACCCCGGCGCAGATCCTGAGCGAGGAGGAGCCGAGCCTCGAGTTCCTCGACGGCCAGGTCTCCACCGGACCGAAGGAGCTGAGCTTCGTCGTCGGCGCTGTCCCCGCCGCAGGGCACCTCGTCGGCGTCGGC
>JAEZFI010000184.1 GCA_023437745.1 Actinomycetes bacterium | reverse complement strand
CGCCCCGTGCGACTGTCGCACGGGGCGTGACACCGCGACCGATGCGCGAGGTCAGAGGCTCGCGAGCTCGCGGAAGGCGTCCGCCCGGGGGTCGTACGGGGCGTCGAGGCGCTGTGCGAACACCAGGTTGCGGGACGCCAGCGGCTCCCGTCGGTACGGGCGCAGCGCCTCGGGGCCCGTCTCCGCCTCGGACCGGGGGAGCACCGCCCAGCCGAGCCCGAGGCGGACCATCTGCCGCAGCACCTCGGGGTTGTCGGACTCGCTGACGACGTCGAGCGGCGCGCCGGCTCGCTGCAGTGCCCCCTCGATGATCGAGCGGGTGGTCGACCCCTGCGGGTACATCGCCCACGGCCCCCACCCCGACGCAGCCCGGCGCCGCGGCACGCCCTCGGGTGCGTAGACGCGGAGCTCCTCCTCGCTGAGGCTGCTCACCGTGAGCCCGGGCGGCAGCTCGGCCGGCCGGATCACCACGGCGAGGTCCAGCGTTCCCGAGCGCAGCGCACGCAGCAGGGGACCGGACGGGGCGACCATCAGGCGGAGCTCGACCTCGGGATACGAACGTCGGAAGCGGGTGATCGAGTCGGGCAGGGTGTGGAGCGCCGCGACGTCGATCATCCCGACCCGCAGCGGTCCGGTGACGCCACGGGCCACACCGCGAGCCGCCGAGGTGAGATCCGCAGCGCTCACCAGCACGCGCTCGGCGAGGTCGACCAGCGGGCGGGCCGCGTCGGTGACCACCCGGTTGCGTCCCCGTCGCTCGAAGAGCGCGACGCCCAGTCGCCGCTCCAGCTCGGCGAGCCCCTGCGAGAGCGCGGGCTGCGTCACCCCCAGGCGCTCCGCCGCCTCCGACCAGGTGTCCGCTCGGGCCACCTCGCGGAGGTAGCCGAGCTGCTGGAGGGTCCACTCCGGAATCATCAGTTGAGCTTATGCAAAGGCTGCTTGAGTGCAGCCGCCCTGAGCTTGAGACTCTGGGCATGCCCCAAGCTCTCGACATCGCCCCCGCCACCGGACGCCTCGGCATCCTGACCCCCGGGATGGGGGCCGTCGCCTCCACCGCGTACGCCGGCGTGATCGCAGCGCGCCTCGGTCTCGCCGAGCCGATCGGCTCGCTCGCGCAGATGGCGCGCATCCGCCTCGGCGAGCGCTCCGAGGGGCGGAACCCGCTCATCCGCGAGTTCGTGCCGCTGGCGTCCCTCGACGACATCGTCTTCGGCGGCTGGGATCCGATCTCCCCGAACGCACTCGAGGCGGCGCGGACCGCAGGTGTGCTGACCAACGAGGACCTCGCACCGCTCTCGTCCGAGCTGGAGGGCGTGGTGGCCATGGACGCCGTCTTCGACCAGCGATGGGTCCGCAACCTCGACGGCGTGCGCGTGAAGACCGGCGCGTCGAAGTGGGACCTCGCCCAGCAGGTCATCGCGGACATCGAGCGGTTCAAGGTCGAGAACGACTGCGAGCGCCTCGTCATGGTCTGGTGCGGCTCCACCGAGGCGTACCAGGAGCCGACCCCGGTGCAGGACGACATCGACAGCTTCGAGGCCGGCCTCAAGGCCGACGACCCCAATATCGCCCCCTCGCAGATCTACGCCTACGCGGCGCTGGCCTCCGGCATCCCGTTCGCGAACGGCGCACCGAACCTCTCGATCGACCTCCCCGTCATGGAGCAGCTCGCCGAGCGCAACGGCGTGCCCATCACCGGCAAGGACTTCAAGACGGGTCAGACCCTGATGAAGACGATCCTCGCTCCCGGCTTCAAGGCCCGGATGCTCGGCCTGCGCGGTTGGTACTCGACCAACATCCTCGGCAACCGGGACGGCGAGGTCCTCGACGACCCCGAGAACTTCAAGACGAAGGAGATGTCGAAGCTCGGAGTCCTCGACACGATCCTGCAGCCGGACCTCTACCCGGAGCTCTACGGGAACATCGACCATGTGGTGCGGATCAACTACTACCCGCCCCGCGGCGACAACAAGGAGGGTTGGGACGCCATCGACATCTTCGGGTGGATGGGGTACCCGATGCAGATCAAGGTCGACTTCATGTGCCGGGACTCGATCCTGGCGGCGCCGATCGTGCTCGACCTCGCCCTGTTCCTCGACCTCGCCCAGCGTGCCGGCCAGTCCGGGGTCCAAGAGTGGCTCAGCTTCTACTGGAAGAGCCCCCAGGCCGGCCCCGTGGGTCCCGAGCACGACATCTTCATCCAGCAGACGAAGCTGAAGAACACGCTCCGGCAGTGGATGGGTGAGGAGCCCGTCACTCACGCCGAGGAGGGCTGAGGTCCGCTGCCCCCACCAGTTCTGTTCCAGCGAGAGCCTCAGCAGCGCTGCTCTGGCTGGAACAGAACGGCTGCTGAGGGAGGAGCTCAGCGGGGGAGGACGTCCACGGCGCGCTGGCGCAGCCAGTGGTCGGCGAGGACGAGCAGCGCGGCGGCCTCGACCATCGGCACGGCCCGGGGGAGGACGCACGGGTCGTGCCGCCCCTTGGCGGCGAGCACCGTCGCCTCGTTGCCGGTGGTCACGGTGTCCTGGGGTGAGGCGATCGTCGCGGTCGGCTTGAAGGCCACCCGGAACACGATGTCCTCGCCGTTCGAGATCCCGCCCTGGACGCCGCCGGAGTGGTTGGTGCGGGTGCGGGGTCCGTCGGGCCCGGGGACGAACGCGTCGTTGTGGGTCCGTCCGGTCATCGTCGCCGCCGCGAATCCCGAGCCGATCTCGAAGCCCTTGCTGGCGGGGAGCGACATCGTGGCCTTCGCCAGATCTGCCTCGAGGCGGTCGAACGCGGGCTCGCCCAGGCCTGCGGGCACCGAGCGCGCCACGCAGGTGACGATCCCGCCGAGGCTGTCGCCATCGCGCCGGGCCTGCTCGATCTCCTCGGTGATGCGGGCGGCGTGCTCGGGGGAGGGACAACGGGTCGGGTCGGCCTCGACCTCCGCGAGGGTGACCGCAGCGAGGTCGATCGCCTCCGCCGCGTCGATGCCGTGGACCGCGCTCACCCAGCCGAGCACCTCGATGTCGGCGACCTCACGGAGCAGCTTCCGGGCGATGGCCGCTGCGGCGACCCGCCCGATCGTCTCGCGTGCGGAGGCGCGCCCACCGCCGGCCACGGTGCGGTTCCCGTACTTGGCGTCGTAGGTCCAGTCGGCGTGCGAGGGGCGGTACACGTCCCGGAGGTGGTCGTAGGCGCCGGAGTTCTGGTCGGTGTTGCGGACGAGGAGTCCGATCGGGGCGCCGGTGGTCCTCCCGTCCGCCACCCCGGACAGGATCTCGACACGATCGGCCTCGTCGCGCTGCGTGACCAGCCGGCTCTGTCCCGGCCGCCGGCGGTCGAGGTCGGGCTGGATGTCGTCCACCGAGATCGGGAGGCGTGGCGGGCAGCCGTCGACGACCACGCCCACCCCACCGCCGTGGGACTCGCCGAACGTGGCGATGCGGAAGATCGAACCGATCTGCGACGACATGCGGACCAGTATGGCGGCCCTCGCCTCGGGGCCCGGACCCGGTTGCCCGCTCAGGCCCCTCGCAAAGATGCCGATGGAGGGAGGTGAGCGTCACCGCCGACCGTCCCGCGCCCCCCGACCCCTCGGTGGCGACCGGCCCGGGCACGCGGCCCCGACGCCTGCCCGACTGGCGGCGCGTCCCCTACGCAGCGCACGTCGCCGCAGCCGCGGTACTCATGCTCCTCCTCGTCACCGCCCTCGGGTCGAGCTCGATCATCAACGTCGACGAGGGCGCGTACCTCAGCCAGGCGCGGGTCCTCGATCAGCAGGGCCAGTGGGGCGAGCCCAACCCCAACCCCACGATCGACGTGGAGAACCGCTGGTACCCGGTCGACGCCTCGGAGTCGGGTGGCGACCGGTGGTACCCCTACACGAAGCACGTGCTGTACCCGGTGCTGGTGCGCCTGCTGCACGGCGCGGGCGGCCTCATGCTCGTCCTGCAGGCGCATGCGTTGGCGGTGGTCGCCGCCGGCGCCACGGTGGGCCTCGTCACCCGACGGGTCGCACGTCGTGCCGGACAGCCCGAGCACCTCGACCGGGTCGCCCTCTGGACGCTCGTGGTGGGGACGCCGGCGTTCTTCGACGGCTACTGGGTGATCGCCCATGGCCCGGCCCTGGCCGCGTCCGCCGTCGCGACGTACGGGGTCGTCCGTGCCGTCGAGGACCGGCGCCTCGTCAGCGGCCTGGCGCTCGCCGCGGCGGGCACGGCGATCGCCGCGCTGCTGCGATCCGAGGGGACCCTGTTCGGACTGAGCCTGGCCGGCGCGCTCGGGTTGTGGTGGCTGGCGGATCGCGGCCGCTGGGAGCAGCTGGCGGCGTCGGTCGCCGTCGGCGGCGGCGCGGTGGCCTCCTACCTCGGGGAGGGGATCGTCGAACGACGGATCCGGCCCGGCGGCGGTGCGCCCTTCGTGATCGTGGACGAGATGGGGTGGCTCGAGGGCCGCTTCAGGGGGTTCAACAACAGCATCCTGCGACCCGACCTGGTCAGCCAGCCGGTGAACAGCGCACTCGTGCTGACCGGCGCGCTGGGCACCGTCGTGGCCTGGGGGATGCTGCGACGAGATCCCCGGCTCGCCCGGAAGGCGGCGGTGGTCGCGGCCGCCGCGCTGGCGGTCCGTGCCCTCAGGTCGGACGAGATGATCCCCGGCCTCGCGATGGCGGCACCCGTTCTGGTGGCGGGGCTGTGCACCATCGACCGCACGACGTGGAGCCGCGGCCTCTCCCGCACGCTGCTCCTCGCCGGCGCGGCCTTCGCCTCGGCGGTGATCGCCACCCAGTACTGGAACGGCGGCTCCGGGGAGTGGGGCGGTCGGTACTTCCGCTTGGGCCTCGCCCTGGTGGTGCCCGTCCTCGTGGTGACCCTCCGCGCCCGCCTCGACGCCGTGTCGCGCCCCACGGCCCGCGTGGTCCTGGGCGCGCTCGTCGCGTCGGCCCTCGCCCTCAGCACCGCCGTCGTCGTGTACGTGCACCACAGCCGCGACCTGCTCTCGACCACGATCGAGGCGATCCATGCCGAGGCGGCCGACGCCGGGGGAGGGCGCCCACTCGTCGTGTCGCTGCGGCGGGAGTTCGGACGGTTCTCCTGGGAGTACGCCGACCGCACCGAGATGCTCTACGTGAAGGACCTCCCGGACCTTCCCGACGTGGCCGAAGCCCTTGCCGCCGACGGTGTCGACGGCTTCCTCCTGCTCGCCGACCAGAGCGACGTCGATCGAGCGACCGACGGTCTCTCGTCACAGTACGAACCGGTCCCGGGGGACGAGGCGGAGCCGAGGGGCTGGTCCACGCTGCGGTTCCGCCGGCGCTGAACGGCGTTCAACGACGTCCCGCCACGCTGCCCGAGACCGAGCGAACGCCTGTTCGACCTCCTGGGACCCGGTGCCGGTTAGGCTTCACGCCGTGCACGACCAGATCATCATCAGGGGCGCCAAGGAGCACAACCTCAAGAACATCTCGCTCGAGCTCCCTCGCGACCGGCTGATCGTCTTCACCGGCCTGTCGGGTTCGGGCAAGTCCTCGCTCGCGTTCGACACGATCTACGCCGAGGGGCAGCGGCGCTACGTCGAGTCGCTGTCGTCGTACGCCCGGCAGTTCCTCGGCCAGATGGACAAGCCCGACGTCGAGTTCATCGAGGGCCTCTCGCCGGCGATCTCGATCGACCAGAAGTCGGCGTCGCGCAACCCGCGCTCCACCGTCGGCACCGTCACCGAGATCTACGACTACCTCCGGCTCCTCTACGCCCGCGTCGGCATCGCGCACGATCCCGAGACCGGTGAGGCGCTGGTCCGCCAGACGCCGCAGCAGATCGTCGACCACGTGATGACCCTGCCCGAGGGCACGCGCTTCCAGGTGCTGGCCCCGATGGTCCGCGGGCGCAAGGGCACCTACGAGCAGTTGTTCGCCGACCTCGCCGCGAAGGGCTTCCCCCGCGTCCGGGTCGACGGCGAGGTGCGCGAGACCACCGAGGCCATCGAGCTCGCCCGCTACGAGATGCACGACATCGAGGTCGTCGTCGACCGGCTCGTCCTCCGCGAGGGGATCGAGCGGCGCCTCACCGAGTCGATGGAGACGGCGCTCGAGCTGGCCGACGGCACCGCGCAGGTCGAGCTGGTGGGCGCGAAGGGCGACGACGGCGAGGCCGCGCCCAGCGAGGTGCTCACCTTCTCCGAGCACCTCTCCCGCCCGTCGGACGGCAAGAGCTTCTCGGAGCTCGCCCCCAGGAACTTCTCGTTCAACAGCCCGTACGGTGCCTGCCCGAGCTGCGACGGCCTCGGCATGGTGTTCGAGGTCGACCCCGAGCTGGTCGTGCCGAACCCCGACCTGTCGGTCGAGGACGGTGCCATCGCGCCGTGGGCCGGCGGGCACGCCAAGTACTTCCACCGGCTCCTCGAGTCCACGTGCGAGCAGTACGGGATCGCCTACGACACGCCCTTCGGGAAGCTGGCGAAGAAGGACCAGAAGCTCCTGCTCTACGGGATCGGCGACGCCAAGCGCGTCGACGTGAAGTTCCGCAACCGGTACGGGCGGACCCGGTCGTACACCGCCCGCTACGAGGGCGTGATCCCGTACCTCCAGCGGCGCCACTCCGAGGCGGAGAGCGACAGCCTCCGCGAGCAGATCGCCGGCTACATGCGCGAGGTCGCGTGCCACACCTGCGGCGGCGCCCGCCTCAACGAGTACTCGCTCGCGGTGACCGTCGGCGGGCACAACGTCTTCGAGTTCTGCAGCCTGCCGATCGGCGAGGCGCGGGCGATGCTCGAGACCCTCGAGCTCGAACCGCGGCAGGCCCAGATCGCCGAGCGGATCCTCAAGGAGATCGACGTCCGGCTGCAGTTCCTGTGCGACGTCGGGCTGACCTACCTGAACCTCCACCGGTCGGCCTCCACCCTCTCGGGCGGTGAGGCGCAGCGAATCCGCCTGGCGAGCCAGATCGGGTCGGGGCTCGTCGGGGTGCTGTACGTCCTCGACGAGCCGTCGATCGGTCTCCACCAGCGCGACAACCACAAGCTGATCGGCACGCTGGAGCACCTCCGCAACATCGGGAACACCGTGCTGGTCGTCGAGCACGACGAGGACACGATCAAGGTCGCCGACCACGTGGTGGACATCGGCCCCGGCGCCGGCGAGCACGGCGGCGAGGTGATCCACTCGGGTTCGGTCAAGGCGCTCCTCAAGAACACCAAGTCGGTCACCGGCCAGTACCTCGCCGGGAAGCGCACGATCCCCACGCCGGAGCTCCGCCGCGAGCCCGGCGACCAGTGGCTCAGCATCAAGGGTGCCCGCGAGCACAACCTGCAGAGCATCGACGTCGACATCCCGCTCGGCTGCTTCGTCGCCGTCACCGGGGTGTCCGGCTCGGGCAAGTCGACGCTCGTCAACGACATCCTGCTGCGCTCCCTGATGCAGCAGATCTACGGCTCGAAGGTGCCGCCCGGGCTCCACAAGCGGATCGACGGCATCGACCAGCTCGACAAGGTCATCGACATCGACCAGTCACCCATCGGCCGGACGCCCCGGTCGAACCCGGCGACCTACACGGGCGTGTTCGACCACGTGCGGAAGCTGTTCGCCCAGACCAACGAGGCGAAGGTCCGGGGCTACCTGCCGGGGCGGTTCTCGTTCAACGTCAAGGGCGGCCGCTGCGAGACCTGCGCGGGCGACGGGACGATCAAGATCGAGATGCACTTCCTGCCGGACGTGTACGTGCCGTGCGAGGTCTGCAAGGGCGCCCGCTACAACCGGGACACGCTCGACATCCGCTTCAAGGGCCTGACCATCTCGGACGTGCTGGACCTGCCGTGCTCCGAGGCCCTCGAGTTCTTCGCGAACCAGCCGACCATCGCCCGCCACATGCAGACGCTCGTCGACGTGGGCCTCGGGTACGTCCGCCTGGGCCAGCCGGCCACCACGCTCTCGGGCGGTGAGGCCCAGCGGGTGAAGCTCGCGTCGGAGCTGGCGAAGCGCTCCACCGGTCACACCATCTACCTGCTCGACGAGCCCACGACCGGCCTCCACTTCGAGGACATCCGCAAGCTGCTGGGCGTGCTGACGCGGCTGGTCGACCAGGGCAACACGGTGTTGGTCATCGAGCACAACCTCGACGTCATCAAGACGGCGGACTGGGTCATCGACCTTGGGCCCGAAGGTGGCTCCGGCGGCGGACGCGTGATCGTCGAGGGCCCGCCCGAGCTCGTGGCCAAGTCGCCCGACTCGCACACGGGCCACTTCCTGTCGAAGCTGCTGTAACTCTGGGCCTCTGGTCCGGTTACGGCAGCGACAGCATCCGGTCGAGCGCGACCTTCGCCCACTCCGCCGTCTCGGGGTCCACGACGATGCGGTTCGGGACTCGACCCTCGACCAGCTCCTCGAGCACCCAGGCCAGGTGCGGGGCGTCGATCCGGAACATCGTCGAGCAGGGGCAGACGAGCGGGTCGAGCGACACGATCGTCTTGTCCGGGTGCTCGTCGGCCATCCGGTTCACCATGTGGATCTCCGTGCCGACGCCGATGACGGCTCCCGCCGGCGCCTCGGCCGCGGCCTTCAGGATGAACTCCGTCGACCCGACCTGGTCGGCGATCGAGCAGACCTCGTGGCTGCACTCGGGGTGCGCGATGACGATGCCGTCGGGGTGTTCCGCCCGGAAGGCCTCGACGTGCGACGGCTGGAAGCGCTGGTGCACCGAGCAGTGGCCCTTCCACAGCAGGAAGGTCGAGCTCTTGACCTGCGCCTCAGTGAGGCCACCGAGGTCGAGGCGCGGGTTCCACACCGCCATGTCGGCCTCGGTGTAGCCCATCTGGAAGCCGGTGTTCCGCCCGAGGTGCTGGTCGGGGAAGAACAGCACCTGGTCGCCCCGACCGAACGCCCACTCGAGCACCGTCCGGGCGTTCGACGAGGTGCAGACCGCGCCGCCGTGACGGCCGACGAAGGCCTTCAGGTTCGCCGCCGAGTTCATGTAGGTGATCGGCACGACGCGGTCGATGTCGACGACGGCGCTGAGGTCGTGCCACGCCTCCTCGACCGAGTCGATGTCGGCCATGTCGGCCATCGAGCAGCCCGCGTTCAGGTCGGGGAGCACGACCTGCTGGTGGTCGGCGGTCAGGATGTCGGCCGCCTCCGCCATGAAGTGGACACCGCAGAAGACGATGTACTCGGCCTCGGGGCGCTGGCTGGCCAGCTTCGCGAGCTTGAACGAGTCGCCGCGGGCGTCGGCCCAGCGGATGACCTCGTCCCGCTGGTAGTGGTGGCCGAGGATGAAGACGCGCTCACCGAGGGCGGCCTTCGCCGCCTCGATCCGCTCGACGAGGTCCTCGGGAGGTGCATCGGTGAACCGCTCGCTGAGCGGTGACTGGAGCCTGATCATGGTGCGGCGCCTTCCTGGTGGTGACGTCGATGTATGACCGGTGCGGACAGCCGGGTCGCCTCTCGCACGGGGATGTCGGTCTCGATGTCGGGATATTTCGCCGGG
>JAEZFI010000166.1 GCA_023437745.1 Actinomycetes bacterium | reverse complement strand
GCCCCCCCCCCGCCGGGGGGGGGGTACCCCCCCCCCCGGAACGGGCGTAGGCGGTAGCAGCGACGGCCGCTACTCCACCGTGAGCTCGGCGAACATGCCGTGCACGAGGTGCGGGGGCCCGCCGGCGACCTGGGGCGGACCGCCCTGCGACGCCGCCGCGGCTGCCAGGTACTCGTCGGGGTCGACCCCCGTCGGGATGCTGCAGATGACCGCGTACCGCCCCGCCTCGCTCAGGGTGCCGTCGCCGACAGCGGGGATCTGCTCCCCACCCGGCGTCGCCAGCAGCACCGTCGCCGGCTGCCCGAGCGTGGCCATCAACTCGTCGGGCGGCAGCGCCATCAGCTCCTCGACGGACCGCTCCTCGTCGTCGGCCAGCCGGAACGCCACCAGCTCGTGGAGCTCAGAGCCGCTCTCGTTCACGAGCGTCAGCCGGCTCCCAGCCGACACCCGCTCGGGCAGGTGGTCGAAGCGGAAGTCCACCGCCGCGACCTCGACGACCTGCGGCGTGGTCGCCGGCGACCCGACCGTCGTCGACGGCGCTGCCGACGGCGCTGCCGACGGCGCCGTCGTGGGCGAACCGGCCCCCGAGTCGTCGTCGGCGCACGCCGGCACGAGGATCGTGATCGCACCGAGGGCGGCCACGGTGAGACAACGCCGGCGCCGGCTCACGACACCACCTCCGCCATCGAGGCGACGATCTCGTCCAGGAGCGGCTGCCCCGGCTGGGGCGGCACCGCCATGCCCGGGACCCGTGCCATCAGGTCGAAGGCCGCGGGCACCATGCCGGCGTCGATCGCCGGACCGTGGCAGGTCGCGATCGTCCGCACACCCATCCAGGCGAGGCGGCCGACTTCGGCCGCGAACCGCTCCGGGTCCACCAGCGACACCCACGGGCTGTTCCACTGCTGGAACGTCGAGAAACCGGCCGACCACTCGTCGCGGTCCAGCTCGGAGGCCCACCGCGTCGGCGCCGCCACCGGCGCGGCGAACGCGTCGGACGCCCAGTACACGCCGGTCGTCGGATCGAACAGGCCACGGGTCGTGGGCTCGTCGTAGAGCGGAGGCCGCACTGCGGCCAGCGTGCGGTCCCCGACGTCGAGCGTCTCGCCGTCGCCGAGCCACCGCCACCGGGTGGGCGGGACGGTGAGGCCGCCGACCCCCAGCCGCTGGCACAGGAACCACGACGCGACCAGCGTGGCGTTCGGGCACGCCGCCATCACCGCCTCGAGGTTGCCGACGTGGTCCACGTCCTCGTGCGAGACGAACACCCACCGGACGTCGTCCGGTTCGACCAACCCGAACAGGTCCTCGAGGTAGCGGTCCCGGTGGACCGGGGCGCCGGTGTCCACGACGATCGGCTGCGCGCCCCGGATGACCATCGAGTTCATGTGCACGACCTGGGGCGCCTCGCCCTCGCCGTGCGCTGCCTAGATGACGAACGTGTCGGGCGCGACCTCCAGCGGTTCGTGGCGGGTGGGGGTGAAGGGTGGCGGCGCTGCGACCGTCATGGTGGACCTCCGTCCGATTCGAGCCGGCCTCGTCGCCGGCGACCTCACCGTGCGCTCCCCGCCAGCGCTCCTCCATCCCTCGCCCGTGGGTTCCTCCGGCCTCAGACATCTGGGAGACGCCACCCCCAGGAAGTTGGGATACCGCCCCGGGACGTCGTGAGGCATCCTGAACCCGTGGCACACGCTGTCGGCGCGGAACGAGTCAGGGACCAGCTGCAGAACCTCGCGCTGGCGGGTCTCGACACCCGTACGTTCGCCCTCACGGCGCTCGACGTGCTCCAGCGAGCGGTCCCGTTCGCCGCCGCCTGCTTCGGCACCCTCGATCCGGCCACGCACCTCGTCACGGACACCGTGAAGCTGTCCCTTCCGGACTCACGGGATCTCGACTGGGCCCACTACGAGTACGAGGTCGACGACGTCGCGAAGTTCGCCGACCTCGCCCGCCGCACCGACCGAGTGACCACCGTCGACCACGAGACGAACGGCGATCCCAACCGGTCGGCCCGGATCCGTGAGTTCCTCGCGCCGATCTGGAACCTCAGCCACGAGCTGCGGGCCGTCGCCGGCACGGACGGCGCGATGTGGGCCGGCATCTGCCTCTTCCGGGACGAGGGCACGGCAGGGTTCAACGTCGCCGAGAACGACTTCGTGTCGAGCGTCGCCGGCTCCTTCGCGACCGGCGTGCGGATGGGCCTCCTGGCCGCCGCGGCGACCGGGACCAGCGTCGAGCACGGTCCCGCCGTGCTGGTGGTCGGTCCCGACGACGAGGTCGTGCAGATGTCGCTCGGCGCCGAGACGCGCCTCCGTGAGCTGGCCTGCGCCCCGTTCGACGTGTGGACCGGGCTGCCGATGCCGCTGCTCAGCCTCGTGTCGGCCGCCCGGGCCTACGGCAGCGGTCGGTATCCCCACACCCCTCGCCTGCGCCTCCGCGCCCCGTCGGGTGAGTGGCTCGTCGCCCACGCCTCGGTCCTCGCCGCTCGTGACGGCGCCGGCCAGGGCGTGGTGATCACGATCGAGGAGGCCCGGCCGCCGGAGATCGTCCCGCTCGTGGTCGCGGCGTTCGGGCTGACCGCCCGCGAGCAGGACGTCGTCCGGCTGGTGCTCCAGGGCGTGGACACCGCGGAGATCGCCCGCACGCTGCACCTCTCGAGCTACACGGTGCAGGACCACCTCAAGTCGATCTTCTCGAAGGCCGGCGTGCGCAGCCGGCGCGAGCTCACCGCCAAGGTGTTCTTCGACCAGTACGCCACCCGCATGGGCGCCGGCCTGGCGCCCTCGGGCTGGTACGAGCCCGCCACCCCGGCCTGAGCGGCAGCCGCGGGTGGGTCGCCGCTACTCGATCCCGTCCTCGGCGAGCACGACACGGGCCAGCGTCTTGGGCGCCACGAGCGTGTACGAGGTGCGGACCCACTCGCGGACCTCGGTCCACCGCTCCTCGTCGACGTCCGGCTCCAGCTCCACGGACACCCAGCCGTGCCGGCCGAGCCCGTAGCCCGTCGGGCTCGCCGCGGGATCGGTCGCCACCACCGCCGCGGCCTCCTCCTTGGACAGCTTGAACGACAGTCGCTCCGCCGTCTGGTCGCTGAACACGAAGTTCTTGCCCCGCACGCGGAACGTCGGATGATCGCCCCACTCCGCGACGTCCACTCGCTCCGCCTCCGGCAGGGTGGCGGCGAGCTCCTCCAACCTCGTCATGTTCGACACACGCGGGACCGTAGCGCCGCGGGGAGGTGCCAGGTCATGCGCCCGTGCCAGGATCTGGTGGTGCGCCTCGCCGACCGGCTCCCGGACCTCACTCGGCTCCCGGACCTCACCCGGCTCCGGCATCGCAACGACCCGAGCGTGCAGACGGACCTCGACTGGACGCGGCACGGCGTAGACCTCCCCGCCGGGCTCGAGCTCCAGTGGCTCGGCACGGCCGGATTCCGGCTGACGCACAGCGACACGACGGTCCTCATCGACCCGTTCGTCTCGCGGGCGCCGCTCGCTGCGACGCTGCGCGCCCGAACGTTCCCCGTCGACGCGGCGCTCGTCGACCGGCTGATCCCGTCGGCCGACGCGATCCTGCTCGGGCACACCCACTTCGACCACGCCGTCGACGTCCCGCACCTCGCGCGGACGCACGGCGCGACGGTCTACGGCTCGGCCTCGGCCCGATCGCTGCTCGGCCTCCACGGGCTCGCCGCCTCGGTCGTCGAGGTCGAACCGCACCGCCGCTACGAGATCGGACCGTTCACCGTCTCGTTCACGCCGAGCGTCCACTCGAAGCTCGTGCTCGGCCTCGCGGTGCCGTCCGACGGCGAGCTCACGTGCGACTGCCTCGACCACCTCGGCTCGGGGCAGTACCGCTGCGGGCAGGTGTGGGGCATCACCGTCGAGGTGGCCGGGTTCACCCTGTACCACCAGGGCTCGGCCAACCTGCTCGACGACGAGATCCGGACCCGAGGCGTCGACGTGTTCCTGTGCGGGATCGCCGGCCGCCTCTACACCCGCGGCTACACGGAGCGCATCCTCCGCAGGCTCCAACCGGCGCTCGTCCTCGCCCACCACCACGACGACTTCTTCCGGCCGGTCGAGGGTCCGATGGGCTACTCGTTCAACGTGAACCTGAACGGCTTCGTGGACGAGGTCGCGGCCGTGGACGCGACCCTGCCGGTGCGGGTCCTCGCGCCCCTGGCCACCGTGTCGGGATGATCCGTCCCGCCCCCGGCGTGCGCATCCCGGACGAGGAGGTCGAGTGGCGGTTCACCGCGTCGGGCGGCCCCGGCGGGCAGCACGCCAACACCTCGAACACGAAGGTGGAGGCGCGACTCGACCTCGCCGCCAGCCCGTCGCTGACCGACGAGGTCCGTGAGCGGCTGATCGCCCGCCTCGGCCCGGTGGTGAGGGTGACGTGCCAGACCACCCGATCCCAGACCCGGAACCGCGAGCTCGCCCTCGGGGTGCTGGAGCAGCGGCTGGCGGACGCCCTGGTCCGCCGGCGGGTCCGGCGTCCCACCCGTGCCACACGCGGCTCGCAGCAGCGTCGGCTCGACGAGAAGTCACGTCGCTCGGCGACCAAGTCGCAGCGCCGGCGCCCGCCGATGGACTGACGCTCAGGCGACGGCGAGACCCGGGAGCCAGTCCACCCACTCGTCGGGCGGGTGGGCGACGCCGGCGGCCGTGAGGAGCACGATCGGGCCCCGCGGCGCGAGCGGAGTCGACCGGAGCGTCCAGCCCAGCTCGTGCAGGAGGCGGTCGCCCTTGCGGGTGTTGCAGGTCGAGCAGGCCGCGACCACGTTGGTCCACTCGTGCAGTCCGCCGCGCGACTTGGGGATGACGTGGTCGACGGTGGACCCCGAACGGGTGCAGTGGCTGAACTGGCAGCGTCGCTGGTCGCGGACGAGGACCGCCTGGCGCGAGAGGGGCACCGTCGCGTTCCGGGGCACCCTCACCATGTACTGCAGGCGCAGCACCGCGGGCACGGGCAGCGTGAGCGTCGCCGAGTGCAGCTCGCCCTCGCCCTCCGCCACGACCTCGACCTTCTCGGCGACCATCAGCCCGATGGCCCGTCGGAGGGGGATCACGCGGAGCGGCTCGAACGAGGCGTTGAGCAGCAGCACCGCCATCTCGCTCGCACCTCCCAGACCGTCGCTGCTCCATTCTCGCCGCAGCGGCGCCGTTCGTGTCGGGATTTCTGCCGTGCGCCCGACGGCCGTCCCCGGCCGCCGACGAAGTTCGCGCGTGTCAGCGCGGCATGTCGGGATCCACGCGCGAACTTCGCGGTGGGAGGTGCCGGCACACGAGGCGGCGTTCGGTACCGCCCGAGTCGTGGACGATCGCGTAGCCCGAGCGGCCGATGGCGTCGCGGAGCACCGTGTCGATCACCTCGGGTGACGCGGGCCGGCCGTCGACGGTGACCCCCGGGGGCACGACGAGCGTGATCTCGTCGGCGCCCTCCGCCGCGGCGGTCTCGAGGTCGGACAGGACGCCCGCGAGCGAACCGGGCTCGGGCAGGCGGGGAGCCGGCAGGTTCGCTGCTCTCCGCGCCGCCCTCGTCGCGGCCCGGCCGCGCCACCACCGCAGCGCCTTGGGCGCCCAGTACGGGGAGACCACGACGACGGCGATGAGGAACAGGCGGAGGAGCGTCGCCGCCTGGCTGTCCTCCCGGGCGAGGACCGCGGCGGTCAGCCCGGAGGCAGCAGGAAACGGGATCGCGGCTCCGAGCGACATCGCGGCCCGAGGGTAGTGTCGTGCCGATGAGCACGGATCCGTCCCTCGCCGCTCCGCAGGAGCTGCCGCTGACCGACGGGGACCACGTCGACGTCGACGAGGCCCTGCTCGAGCGTCTCGAGGCGGAGCTGACCGAGGTCGCGGAGGTGCTCGCGGCCCTCGACCGGATCCCCTCCGCCACCGCCGACGGGGCGCACGACACGGCCGCCGCCGTGCGCGACCTCATGGCCGGCCGGTTCGTCGAGCAGCCGGAGCCCGCCCCCGCCCCCGCCGCCGACGCCGGCGTGGCCGCCGACGCCGCCGAGGCGTCAGATCTGGTTGGGGGCGGTCCGCGCGGCGGGGGCG
>JAEZFI010000110.1 GCA_023437745.1 Actinomycetes bacterium | reverse complement strand
GGTCGGGCCCCCCCGCGCCCCCCCCCCCCCCGCCACAGAACCGGAGCGGCCCGTCCCGGCAGCCGGCGTCCGACCGCGTACGCTGGGCCGTCCGACAGCCGAGGGTGCACGTGACCGAGACCCACATCGACAGTCCGGACGATCCGGAGTGCCACAACACCCGGATGGCATGGCTGATCCACGTCTTCACCTCGACGGGCGTGGTGGCCGGGTTCCTGGGCCTGCTGTCGGTCTTCGACGGCAGCCCCCGGGCGGCGCTGATCTGGTTCATCGTCGCGGTGGTCATCGACGGGCTCGACGGCCCGATGGCCCGGCGGTACGACGTCGGCAGGGCGATCCCGACGATCGACGGCAACACCCTCGACCTGGTCATCGACTACGTCACGTGCGTCGTCGGCCCGGTGTTCTTCTTCCACGAGTTCGGGCTGTTCCCCGACGGCCCGATCTCGCTGATCATGGTCGCCCTGATCCTCGTCAGCTCGCTCTACTGCTTCGCCAACACGAACCTGATGACCGAGGACCACTACTTCAACGGGTTCCCGGCGATGTGGAACCTGGTGGTCGCGATCCTGTGGGTGCTGCAGTCGCGGCCCTGGGTGAACGTCGTCGTCACCGCGATCTTCGTGGTGCTCACCTTCCTGCCGGTGCAGTTCATCCACGCCTTCCGCACCCGTGACTTCCGGCGGGTCACGATCCCGCTGATGGTGGTGTGGCTGGGCGCCCTCCTCTACGTGATCTGGATCATCGACGAGAAGACCCGCGACGTGGGGTGCGAGAGCAACTGCCTCCCGGTCCCGGCCGAGATCGCCCAGGGGATCATCTACCTGGGCACCATCTGGGTGCTGGGGGTCGGGGTCTGGCGCACGATCCACGGGCCCGCCCGCCCGCACCTAGGCGAAGAACTGGCTGGCCACCTTGATCATCTCGGGTGACACCGTCTTGAGCTTCCCCGCCGTCTCGGCGAGGGGCAGCCGGATGATCTCGTCGGCGCGCAGCGCCACCATCTGATCCCACGCCCCGTCGTGCGCGGCGTCGGCCGCCGCGACCCCGTAGCGAGTCGACAGCACCCGGTCGAACGCCGTGGGCGTGCCGCCGCGCTGCACGTAGCCGAGCACCGTGACCCGGGTCTCGATGCCGAGCCGCCCCTCGATCTCGGACGCCAGGGCCGCGGCGATCCCGCCGAGCTTGCGATGGCCGAACCGGTCGACCTCGTACTCCGGCACCTTCCACGTGCCCTCGGCCGGCGTGGCGCCCTCGGCCACGACGACGATCGAGGCCCAGCGACCGGCTGCGTGCCGTCGTCGCAGCGCCTCGCACACCTTGTCCAGGTCGAACGGCACCTCGGGGATCAGCGTGAGCGTGGCGCCGCCGGCGATGCCCGCACGCAGCGCGATGTGCCCGACGTCGCGGCCCATGACCTCGACCACGATGATCCTGTCGTGCGCCTCCGCCGTGGTGTGGAGGCGGTCGATGGCGGTCGAGGCCACGTGCAGCGCCGTGTCGAAGCCGAAGGTGAGCTCCGTCGCCGCGATGTCGTTGTCGATGGTCTTGGGCACGCCCACGCACGGGATGCCGTCCTTCACGAGGTCGTGCGCGTTCGCCAGCGACCCATTGCCACCGACCACGATCATCCCGTCGAGCGTGTGCCGCTCCATCGTCGCCTTCGCCATCTCGAGCCCGCCCTCGACCTGGTACGGCGTGACGCGCGACGTCCCGATGATCGTGCCGCCCCGCGGGAGGATGCCCCGGCAGCGGTCGATCGTCAGCTCCTCGGACACGTCGTCCATGACGCCCTGCCAGCCGTCGTGGAACCCGATGATCGTGTCCGAGTAGCCCACCGTCGCCCGCCGGACCACCGCCCGGAGCACCGCGTTGAGCCCGGGGCAGTCGCCGCCACCTGTCAGGATCCCGAACCGCACGTCGTCTCCTTCCGGCGCCTCGGCAGGCGTCCGCCGGCGATGCTAGGACCCCGCGCGCTCGACGGCGTGAGGTCACCGGTAACGTGCCCGCCGATGTCGATCCCGGTCCCTGCCGCACGTCCCTCTCTCCGGCCGGGCCGCACCGCCCTGGCCCTGGCCGCCCTCGCCGGCGTGGCGGTCGTCGTCGCCACCGGGTTCGTCATGGCGCCGGGCGACGTGGGCGCGACCCTGACGCTCCCCAAGGCGATCGTCCTCGGCCTCGTCGAGGGGCTCACCGAGTACCTGCCCGTCAGCTCCACGGGTCACCTGCTGGTCGTGGAGCGGCTGCTGGACATCGGCACGACGCAGGCGGACAAGGCGGCCACCGACACGTTCACCATCGCCGTGCAGATCGGAGCGATCGTCGCCGTGCTCGGGATCTACCGGCACCGCTTCGTCCTGATGGCCGAGGGCGTGATGGGGCGGAGCCAGGAGGGGCGCAACGTCCTCCTCGCGCTGGTGATCGCCTTCGTCCCTGCCGGGGTGGCGGCGACGCTCTTCGGCGACGAGATCAAGGACCGCCTGCTGTCCCCCTGGCCGGTCGTCGCGTCGTGGGCGGTCGGCGGGGTGCTGATCCTCGTGTTCGTGCGGAACCAGGACCGCTGGACGACGGTGCGCACCACGTCGGTCGGCACCGTCACGGCCCGGCAGGCGCTGATCATCGGCGTCGCCCAGGTGCTGGCGATGTGGCCGGGCACCAGCCGGAGCCTCGTCACCCTGATCGCCGGGCTGCTGCTCGGGCTCAGCCTGGCGACGGCCGTCGAGTTCGCCTTCCTGCTCGGCTTCGTGACGCTGGGCATCGCCACCGGCTATGAGCTGGTCACGGGCGGCAGCGAGCTGTTCGACACGTTCGGGGTCGTGAACCCGCTCGTCGGGACGATCGTGGCCGGCCTCGCCGCCTTCGCCTCGGTGAAGTGGATGATCCGCTACCTGGAGCGTCACCCGCTCTCGGTGTTCGGCTGGTACCGCCTGGGGATCGCCGCCGTGACGGCCGGCCTGCTGCTCGGCGGCGTGATCTAGCTCAGCCTCGCGTTCTCGGCGCGAAAAGTCCCGCCGCACGGGACGGAACGCGCCGAAAAGCCCAGCGCCGCGCACCTCTCGCGTTCTCGGCGCGAAAAGTCCCGCCGCACGGGACAGGACGCGCCGAGAAGTGACAGGGGGGGCGTCAGCGCGCCGCGGAGGCGGTGAGGTGGGCCGGGCGGCCGCGGTCGTCGGTCCAGGGCGAGGTCGGCCCGTCGGTGAGGAGGCCGCGCGCTCGCAGCACGGGCAGCAGGCCCTCGCCCACCCAGTAGGCCTCCTCGAGGTGCGGGTGCCCCGAGAGGATGAACTCGTCGAAGCCCACGGCGTGGTACTCGGCGATGCGGTCGGCGACCTCGTCGTGGCTGCCGACGAGCGCCGTGCCGGCGCCGCCCCGCACCAGCCCGGGCCCCGCCCACAGGTTCGGGGCGACCTCGAGCCGCTCGGGATCACCGCCGTGGAGCGACGCCATGCGCTGCTGCCCCACGGACTGGGTCTTCTCGAACCCGGCCTGCGCCGCGGCGACGGCCTCGGGGTCCATGGCGGCGAGGAGCCGTCGCGTCTCGGCCCACGCGTCGTCGGCCACGTCGCGGGTGATCACGTGGAGGCGGATGCCGAACCGCAGCTCGCGCCCCTCCTCCGCCGCGAGCTTCCGCATCCGCTCCACGCGCTCGGCGACCATCTCGGGCGGCTCGCCCCATGCCAGGTACACGTCGGCATGCCGGGCGGCGACCAGCTCGGCCGAGGCGGACGCGCCGCCGAAGTAGATCTGCGGGATGGGGTCCGGCGCCTGCTGCACGGTGGCGCCGCGGACGCTGAGGTGGGCGCCCTCGTGGTCGAACGGCGTCCCGCTCCAGGCGCCCCGGAGGATCGACAGGAAGTCGTCGCACCGCTCGTAGCGCTGGTCGTGGTCGAGGAAGTCGCCGAACCGCTGCTGCTCGGTGGGATCACCGCCGGTGACGACGTTGAGGAGGAGCCGCCCCCCGGAGATCCGCTGGAACGTCGCCGCCTGCTGCGCCGCGAGCGTCGGTGAGATCGACCCGGGCCGGAAGGCCACGAGGAACTTGAGGCGCTGCGTCTCGCGGATCAGCGCCGCGGTGGAGATCCAGGCGTCCTCGCACCACGTGCCGGTGGGCGTGAGCGCCCCCTCGAACCCCAGCTGCTCGGCGGCGCGGGCGACCTGAGCGAGGTAGTCGATGGACGGCGGCCGACGGTGCCCGTCCTCACCCGAGGCCACGATGTCGCGGCTGTCCCCCGCCGTGGGGAGGAACCAGTGGACGCTGATCATGCCATCGCTCCCGAAATCCGACTCGTCAGGTCGACAATGTACGTCACAGCGTTCTGTTCCAGCCAGAGCATCGCCTGCGATGCCCTGCCTGGAACAGAACGAGGGAGGGCCTCGGTCGGTGGGGGTCAGGCGTCGAACAGGCGGAGGATCGTGGTGGGGCGGACCGGCACCTCGACGTCGCCGGTGGGCCAGCCCAGGTAGATCACGGCGACGGTCGACGTTCCGGGCTCCCACTCGCAGAGCCGGGCGACGGCGTCGTCCGCGGCCGCGTGACCCGACGACCAGAACGAGGCGAGCCCTGCCGCCGTCGCCCCGAGGAGGAGGTTCTGGACTGCGGCAGCCACCGCGTCGCGGTTCTCGAGCGTGCGCCGGTCGACGTCACCCGCCGCCGACCCGACGACCAGCACCGCCGGGGCGCGGAGGTACTTCCGTCGGAACTTGTCGAGCTTGGCCTGGTTGTCCATGCCGGAGGCCTCGAGGGCGTCGGCCATCGTCGCCCCCAGGCGGGCCCGGGCGTCGCCGGTGAAGAGGGTGAAGCGCCACGGCCAGGTCTTCTTGTGGTTCGGGGCCCAGATGGCGATCGAGATCAGCCGCTCGACCAGCTCGACGGGCACCGGGACGTTCGGGTCGACACGCAGGCTGGTCCGCCGGGCCGCCGCCAGCTGCTCGAACCGGGTGAGCGCCACCGTGTGGTCGGCGGTCGGCATCCGGGCCGGACCGGTGCCCGGCGTGACCACCAGGGGGTCCTTGGCGGGGGTGGCCTCGGCGTCGCTCATCGCCCGATTCGTAGCAGACCCACGACGCTCCGCCACAGCGACGTTCCGGGGGCTGTCTCTGCCGGCGCCCCCGAGCGGGAACAATGGTCCGATGTCTGCATCGCCCGAGGACCGCGACCACGAGGCCCTCGACCCCGGGGCCGGCCCCGCCGACGGGACCCGGCAGGGTGCCCGCCGGCACCGGCGTCGGCCGCGCCCCTCGACCCTCGCGTGGGTCCTGTGGGCCGTCGTCGTCACGCTGGTCGTCACCCCGCTCGTGTCCTCGTCGCAGCACGACATCGGGCCGGGCGTCGTCGACATCTCGGTGCGCCCGTCCTGGGGTGGTCGCACGACGCTGTCCTTCCCGCCGCTGGGCCGGGTCAGCGCCCACACCCACGACGGCCCGGTCCGACTCACCGCGGAGCTCCGTGAGATCGACGTGCAGCCGGTCATCCGCTCCGGTGGTCGCCTCGACACGGAGACGCTCTCCTCGTCGGTCCGCAAGGACCTCGGCGGCGCCGTCACGTCGGCGGCGATCCGGATCGTGGTGGTCGGCGCGGTCGTGGGCGCGCTCGCGGTGACGATCCTCCCCCGGCGGCGCCTGAGGCGGATCGTCGGCGGCGGTCTCGTCGGCGCGCTGAGCATCTCGGTGCTGATGGCCACGGCGATCCCGGGCTTCGATCCGAGCCGCTTTGAGGAGCCCACGTACGAAGGGTCCCTCGCGATGGGCGGTTCGCTCTTGAACTCGCTCACGACCGGCAAGTCGAGCGGCGTCAGCGCGCGTGTCGACGTGCTCGCCGAGAAGCTCGCGAACCTCTACTCGGCGAGCATCACCAACCGGATCGCCGGCAGCGAGGGCGACGTCGCGATCCTCCACGTGAGCGATCTCCACCTCAACCCGATCGGGGTCGAGCTGACCCGGCAGATGGCCGAGTCGTTCGGCGTCGACGCCATCATCGACACGGGCGACACGACCTCGTTCGGGTTGCCCTTCGAGCAGCCCTTCAGCGAGCTCTTCGACGACTTCGACGTGCCCTACTACTTCGTCGCGGGCAACCACGACTCGCTCGAGAACCGCGCCGCCATCGGGCAGGCCCGTGGGGTCACGGCGATCGACCGCCGGGTGATCGACGTCGAGGGCGTGAGGATCCTCGGCTTCGACGACCCGGTCATCACCACGACCCGCACCGTGCCCCGTGAGGAACGGGACCGGATCCGGGAGGCGGCCGAGCCCGAGCTGGTCCGCCTGGTCGAGGAGGAGCAGCCCGACGTGGTCGCCACCCACAACCCGGCGATGGCGTCCGCGGTCGCCGGCAAGGTGCCGCTGGTCATCGCGGGCCACCTCCACCGCTCGGTCCTCTCGGCCGAGGACGGCACGCTCGTCTCGGTCGTCGGGTCCACCGGCGCGACCGGACTCGGGTCCCTCACCGTCGAGGCCGAGCAGACCTACGTGGCGCAGGTGCTCCGGTTCCGGGGCGGCGACCTCGTCGCGGTGGACGCCATCGAGCTCAGCGGGACGATGGGCGACTTCGTCGTGCGACGGACGCTGATCACCGACGCGATCGTCGCCGGCAAGCCCGCCGACGTGCTCGACGACGACCCCGAGGAGCCGACGCTCGAGGCCCTCCAGCTCGACGAGGACGGCAACCCGATCGATCCCGACTCGACGACCACCACGAACGCGGGCTCGAGCTCGACGACGCTCGGCCCGACCACCACGGATCCGGGCGGCTGACCGACTCAGGCGACGATGGCGACGACCGCTGCGAGGGAGCCGTTCAAGGCGAACATGGTGCCGATCATCCACTGGGTGGACCGGCGAGCGGAGGTCTGGATCTCCTCACGAAGTTCCCCCCGCAGCCGGGCGACTTCGACGCGAAGCTCAGCGACGGACGTGTCGAGGTGGCCGCGGGTGATCGGCTCGTCGAGGTCTCGAGACGGGAAGTGCGACAGCATCTCCTCGACCGCCTCCTCATCGATGATTTCGGACAAGGACTGATACAACGCAGCACGGCTGCGACCACTGAGTGCCATGGGAATCCCTCGGCTGGAGATGCGAGGGGGAAGCCCGCATATCGTACCGGCCTCGGGCAGATCGGCCCAGGGGCTCAGCCCCCGATCGCCACCCAGCGCACGGAGCCGTCCGGGTGGACCTCCACCACCCCGCCGGACGGCCCGGCGACGAACGTCGACACGAAGGTCCGGCCGTCGGCGAGGAACGCCAGGTTGTCGGCGACCCCGCCGGGGATCGAGGCCACGCGCCTCGCCTCGCCGGAGGCCGGGTCGACCCGGTAGAGGCCCGCGTCGTACCCCTGGAGGACGTAGAAGGTCCCGTCGGGGGCGAACTTGGCGGCGACGGAGTAGGAGAAGCCGGTCTTGCCCGGCTCGTCGGGGAACGAGAGCGCGAGCGGCTCGCCGACCCCGGTCGCGAGGTCGACCCTCACGACGCCACCCGTGCTGCCGAGGATCGACGGGAAGCCACCGGAGGGTGCCCAGACGCGGCCGTCCGGCCCGATGTCGAACGAGTTCACCGCCCCGATGCCGGTGGCCACCGGCACGGCGGGCCGCCCGTCGAGCGGGACGCGCCAGATGCCGGCCTCGGTTCCTGCGGCGTCGCCCACGAGGACCGCCTGCGGGTCGGTCGGGTCGAGCGCGATCGCGTTCGCCGCGAACGGCAGACCCGCCACCACGTCGTGGGTGCCGTCGGTGCGCACCCGGCCCACCAGCTTGTCGCCCGGTGACGTGTACACGAGGGTGTCGGCCAGCACGACCCCGTCGTCGGGCGGGCTGATGCCGTCGGGGACGGCGACCCGACGGAGGGTTCGCCCGGTGTCGGGGTCGAAGCGGATGAGCTGACCGGCGAACAGGTCGGCGAGCCACAGCGAGTCGCCGGCGACGATCAGCCCGTTCGCACCCAGCGGGGGGAACGGCACGACCGACCCGTCGGCCCAGGTGCCGGGCGGTGAACAGGCCGCCACGCCCAGCAGCGACGTGCACAGGACCGCCACGAGGGCGGCCCTGACGGAGCGATGACGCAGGTACCCAGCCATGGGCACAGTGTGCCGGACCGCCGACGCCGACGCCCCCTCCCCACGCGTTCTCGGGGTGGGGGGTCAGTTCGTCAGGTAGACGTCGCAGTCGGCCGGGGAGGTCGTGCCGTAGCCGGTCTGGAAGGCGGCGATCCGCTCGGCCGACGTGCCGTGGTGCTGGTCGGAGGTGAACTGGGAGTCGCCGACCAGGAACGCCGTGTTGACCGCCTCCTGGACGTCACCCGGGTCGAGCAGCCCACGCTCGCCGGCGTTGCGGGCCCAGACGCCGGCCCAGCAGTCGGCGTGCTTCTCGATGCGGGGCACCGTGTACTGGGCGGTCCGGATCCCGAGCTCGCTCTGGATGCTGTGGGCGAACTCGTGGGCGACCATCAGCGCCGGGGCCATGTCACCGCCGGGCCCGTCGATCGTCTGGCCGTCGGGACCCCGGTAGTGGCCGTTCCAGAGGTCGATCGCCAGCTGCTGCGAGAACACGATCGTGTCGTCGGTCGGGCAGTAGTACATGGACCGGTCGTCGGTCGCCGAGCAGGCGGTCCGCTCGACGGCACCGGGCATCGGGAGCAGCACCTTCACCTGGGGCTCCGCGAAGCCGGACCCGGTCAGGATCGACGTCCAGTAGCGGTCGGCGTCGTCGATGACGAACCACAGGAACTCGTTCATCGAGCTCCAGTCGGACGACGGCGTCACCATCGGGTTCGGGTTCTGGTTGGGCCGGTGCAGCTGGAGCCGGACGGACGAGCCGCTGGGGTCGCTCCCCACGGGGTCGGACCTCGAGCTGCTCGATGCCGCCGAGCTGGCGCTGCTGGCGCTGCTGCTGCTGCCGCTGTCGCCGGTCGCCGTCTCGACGGGTGACCCGCCGGTGCTGCAGGCGCCCAGCACGAGCGCGAGCGCCGCCAGGGCGAGCGCACCGCGGCGCAGGCGGCGGACCGCCGTTCGGGAGACCTCGGTGCGGGTGGTGGTGTGGTGGTGGTTCATGGCGGGACCTCGGTGTGGTGGTGTCGGTCGGTACACCCACACCTTCGGACGCGCTCCTTGAGTCCCACCGAAGGACCGCTTCAATCGCCTCGGAGGGGCGTCCCACTTCAGAGATCGAGATTCGATGCGCGCACTCGTGGCACGCTGGTCCGGTGACGGGGGGAGTCGTTGCGACCGCGGGGCGGTCCGTCAGGATCGGACATCACCGATACCCGCTGCTCCTCCCGCGCCTGTCCGACCCTCGGCTGCACGTCGCCTCCACCCTGCTCTCGGTGCAGGTGCTGGGCCAGGTCTCGCTGGGGTTCGAGCTGTCGATCGCGCAGATCCTGATCAGCCTCGGAACCGCCGCCCTCATCGAGGTGGCGCTCACCTTCTCCCAGCAGCGGGTCGTGGCCTGGCCGGCCAGCGCGCTGCTGTCCGGCAACGGCGTCGCCCTGATCCTCCGTGTGCCCGGCACCGAGCACGGCGACTGGTGGAGCCTCCGGGGGGCGCACATCTTCGCCGCGTGCGCCGCGCTGTCGGTGCTCTCCAAGCACGTCATCCGCGCCGGCGGACGACCGCTCTTCAACCCCTCGAACCTGGGCCTCGTCGCCACGTTCCTGATCCTCGGATCCGGGCACGCCGATCCGCAGGACCTGTGGTGGGGACCGCCCTCGTGGGGTCTCGCCCTGACCTTCGTGGCCGTGGTGACCGGCGGCGTCCTGATCACCCGCCGGATCGGCCTGCTGACCGTCTCGGCGGTCTTCCTCGCGGTGTTCGGGGCGATGATGACGCTGCTCGCGGCGTCCGGCCACTGCATGTCCGCCCGGTGGAGCCTCGGTCCGGTCTGCGGCCGCTCGTACTGGAGCACGATGGTGATCTCGCCCGAGATCCTCATCTTCCTGTTCTTCATGATCACCGACCCGCGCACGGTGCCCCGCGGGCGGGCCGGTCGGCAGTTCTTCGCCGTCGCCGTGGGCCTGACCTGCGCACTCCTCGTCGCCTTCCAGACCACCGAGTACGCGACGAAGGTGGCGCTGCTCACCGGGCTCGTGGCGGTCTGCGCCGCCCGGCCGCTCATTGAGCGGGTCGTGGGCGTCGACGACACCTACCCGTCGCTGGCGCGGTGGTGGGCGACACGCTCCGCCGTGGCGACCCGGGGAGGGCTCGCCGGGGCGGCCTTCGTGCTCACGCCGGCGCTCGTGCTCGGCGCCTCCACGCTGGCCGGGGCACCGAAGGACGCCACCATCACCGTGGTCGACCACGCCGACCGACCGGAGGTCCGGCTCGGCTCGGACCAGCGGCCCGAGGTGTCGATCTCCGCCGACTCCCCGTTCCTCGACGCCTTCCAGCCGGCCGAGGCAGAAGCGGCGGCGATCGAGGCGATCGAGGCCCTCCTGCTGTCCGACCAGGCACTGGTCGACGGCGACGCGGGCCTGCTCGACGCCGTCGCGGCCGGACGGTGGCGAGCGCAGCTGCTCGAACGCCTCGGCACCACGAGCGCCGCCGCTCCCCCGTCCCGAACCTTCGACACCGCCGAGCTCACCACGTACCGCAGCCCCACCGACTTCCAGTCGGTCCCGAGGCTGGCCGTCGAGTTCCACGGCACGCTCGACGGCGGGCCCTGGCAGGCGACCTACGAGATCGCCGCGTCGGCGGCGGGCTACGTGATCACCGACGAGCTCTCTTCGACGTAGCGGCCGCGGCAGCTGAGCGCCCGGGACCTCGCCGGGCTCAGGGCGCCTGGACCTCGATGACGGTCGGCGTGACGATCCACGGCAGCGAACCGACCACCTGCACGACGGTGAACCGCACCTTCGTGATCCGCTGGGCGGCGGGTGCCGTGCGGTACTGGGCGGAGTGGAACGTCACCGTGCCGGCGCCGGTGGTGACGCCGTTGATCTGGCCGTCGGCGATCCACGTCCCGTTGCCGGCTCGCTCGTACTCCACGTTGACCCGGACGTCGACGCCCTCGAGGGGTGTCACACCGTCCGCGCCGGTCACCAGGACCGTGGCGGTCGCCCGCCAGCGACCGTTGTTGCCGGGCGCCGGGAACGACTCCGGCGCCTGCGACTGCCACGCGCTGTGCAGCACGGCGACGGGGATCGTGGTGGTCGGCGGGACGAGCGTGGTGGTCGGCGACGGAGCGGTCGTCGTGGTCGTGGTGGTGGTCGTCGTGGTGGTCGTGGTCGTGGTGGTCGGCGACGGTGCGCCCGTGCAGGTGGGCAGGGTCGTCGTGGGGAACGCCGCCTGGGTGTCCGGGCTCCAGCGCTGGACCTCGACGTCGGGGGCACCGTCCGTGCGGTAGCGATAGACGACCTCGGCGGCGGCGGTGGCCAGGACCGCGGACTCCCCCGGATCGCGAACCCGGGCGACGTAGGACACGAAGCGGTCCAGGAAGTGGCATCCGTTCTCGGGCGGGCTGTGCTGCGCGCAGCTGACGGTCACCTGCAGCCGGTCGATCGAGACGACCTGCTCGGGGCACGGTCCGCCGGGAACGCCCACGTCGGCGTCGTACCGGCCCAGCTGCACCGCGGCGTCGATCGCCGAGCTGGCGGCGTACAGCTCCCGCCGGTCGTCGACCACGGGCTTGGTGACGCGCGAGCCGAGCGTCACCAGCGCAAGGGTCGCCGGGACCGAGAGCGCGAGGAACGCGATGAGGCCCAGCACCAGGATGAGCGTCGCTCCTCGCTCTCCCCGGCGCCGGGCGATCTTCTTCACGCCTGCTCCCGCTTCAGGATGTCCACGCGCTGGTGGAAGCCGCCGGGCGTGGTGAGGCTGAGCTGGAGGCGTTGGAGCCCTCGGTCCTGCGTGGGGCAGGTCGCGGTGAACTGGGTCGTCACCGGGCCGGCCGAGCCGGCGGGCGGCGGCACCCAGTACTCCACCTTGACGACGATCGCGTTCCACCCGGTGCGGGTGGGCAGGCCCGAGTAGGTCGGCGTGGCGCCGCAGCCGGCGCGCGGGATGTACGGATGGTCGGCGGAGTCCGGGCTCTGCAGCCGTTCGGCGGCGGCCCGCAGGAGCGTCTCGGCCACGGCGGCGTCGTGGTGCTGGCGCGACGACCGCAGGGACGTCTGGAGCCCGGAGAACGCCGTGACGGCGAGCAGGCTGAGGATCGCCACGGCGATGAGCGACTCGAGGAGCGTCTCGCCGGACTGGCTGCGCCGCCGGCGGACGGCGGTGTCAGCTGCCATCGACGATCACCGTCCCGTTGCCGGACACGGACAGGTTGCTGCCCACGACCCGCCCGACCTTCAGGGTCCCGCCGCCACCGCCGAGCACGACCCCGTTGGAGCCGGGCGCGTAGATGGTGCCGTCGAGCGACGCGAGCGCGGCGTTGCCCACGATGCTGAACCCGGCGGTGTTGTCCCTGGCCTGGAAGAAGAGGATGCCCGCGTGGACGCCCGAGACCCGCGGCGACAGGTCCAGCGAGGCGCCGGTGATGTTGACGTCACCGATGTCGTTGTAGAGGAGCACGTCCGCGCCTTCCATCGACCCGTTCGTCATCTTCACACCCCCGCGCAGGATGTACACCCCGGGCTGGAGTCGGAAGTCCTTCACGCCGCCCCCGCCGACGGCCGGCGGGAACTCGACCTCGTAGATCCCGGGCTGGCACACCCGGATCCCGTCGGTGATCGGGCAGTTCGTGCGCACCGACAGCCCGGCGATGTCCGGCGCGGGAAGGAACCGCAGCGGGTCAGGGATCCGCGTGGCGAAGAAGCCGGGCTGCCGCTCGGAGCGGTTGGAGCAGCCGGGACAGGTCCCACCGTTCTCCAGCCGGAAGTCGCCGGAGACACGAAGGCGCCAGGAGTTGGGGTTCCCCGGCGAGCCGGGGCCGCCGATCAGGGAGACGGCCGGGCCGCTGGGCGGGCGGTTGATGTAGGCGTTGCCGACCACCCAGAGGGCGCTGTTGCCGCCCACCGACAGGGGCGTGTCGCCGCCGATCGCGACGAACGTCGGCGACTCGAGCGGCGGGTCCGCGCTGTTGCCGTCCGTGGTGCGCCGGGCCCCGTCGAGCTCGAAGTCGAACTTCTCGGTCCGCGAGACCTCCATCGTGATCACCCGGGGACTCGTGTCGGGCAGGCAGGGACCCGTGGTGCCGTCCTGGGCCTCGCACGCCACCGTGGGCGGGTCCTCGAGGCCCTCGACGACCGTGCGGTTCGAGCCGTCGTCGCAACCGACGCTCCGGAGCGCGTAGGGCGCCACGTTGGAGCGCCGGTACTCGACGCGCTCGCCGTCGTCCGACGCGCGCACGGTGAGCAGGTGCACGCCGGCACCCGGTGCGCACTCGGCCACGACCCCCGAGGCACCCTGGACGTCACGGGCGAAGGCCATCGACGACCACTGCGCCGTCGTGGCATCCGCCTGGCGCTCCGCCGTCTCGTCGTTCATCCGCACCACGCCCGACATGCTGATCGCCATCACGGCGATCAGCACCAGTCCCAACATGACCGTGGCGATCAGCAGCTCGATCAACGTGAAGCCGGCCATCGACCGGACGCGCTGCGTCCCGCGGAGGGTGACCCGCAAGGGCATCGACCTGGTTCGTGGGCGTTCCGGCATCATCTCGATCGCTTCTCGGTCGGCGCCCCGTTGAACAGTATTCACCCTCGACGGCTCGGAGGGAAGGGCGGAACCAACTGCCTGTCGGCCGGACGCCGCTCGATCTGAGGCGTTCGTGCCGCAACGAAAACCAGCACATCACAGCCTGGCGCGAGCGTCCGGGCTTTACCCTGTGACGCATGACTCGCAGGATCGAGCGCTGGCTGAGCATTCTCGGCGTGGTCGCCATCGTCCTGACGTTGAGCCAGCTACACGCGCGGGTCATCGCGGACGAGAAGTACTCGTTCACCGGCACCTTCCGGTTCGGCTGGGCGCTGGCCTACCTCGTCCTGCTGTCGCTGGCGACCTACGCCGTCGGGCTCCCGGATCAGCCTCGGACCGCCGTCCAGGCCGCAGCGATGGCCACCGTCGCGTCGGTGGGCGCCGCCCTGGGCATCTCCCTGTTCCAGCTCGCCACCGGCGATGCCCTCCTGCCGCGGTTCGTCGTGTTCTCGTCCGCCCTGATCGCGATCCCGTGGCAGGTGGTCGTCAACGCCCTGGCCCGAGGTGAGCAGTCACGCGACGAGCAGCGGGACCGGGTCCTGCTCGTTGCAGCACCGGCCGAGCGCGAGCGGTTGCTCGACGACCTTCGGATGGAGCTCGAGCGCGGGGCGTCGATCGCCGTGTCGATGGACGTGGCCGAGGCCGCCGGGTCGACGCCGGGACGGGCACCGATCGTGGACGCCCAGCAGCGAACCGGCGCGACCCTGGTGGTCATCGACCGGGCCGCCATGGCGGACGACCGGGTCGTGGCGCAGGCCGCCGTGCTGCACGAGTCCGGGCTCCGGGTGCGCACGCTCCTCGGCTTCTACGAGGAGTGGCTGGGAAAGCTGCCCACCGGAGAGTTGGAGCGGGCCTCGCTTTTCTTCGACATCGGTGAGGTCCACCGGGCGCAGTACACGAGGGTGAAGCGTGTGCTCGACCTTGCGGTGGCGCTAGTGGGCCTCATCGTGCTCGCGGCGGTCACGCCGCTCGTGATGCTGGGGAACCTCCTCGCCAACCGGGGTCCGCTGCTCTACCGGCAGACGCGGGTGGGCAAAGGCGGCGACCACTTCACGATCCTCAAGTTCCGGACCATGCGCCCCGTGTCGACCACCCACCCGGCCGAGGTCGCCTCCGGCCGAGGCGAGTGGACCACCGAGGACGACCCCCGCATCACGGCGTTCGGCCGGCTGCTCCGCAAGAGCCACCTCGACGAGCTGCCACAGGTCATCAACATCTTGAGGGGCGACCTGGCGATCGTGGGGCCCCGGCCCGAACAGCCGCACTACGTCGAGGAGCTCAGCGAGAAGCTCGCCTTCTACGACCTCCGGCATCTCGTGCGGCCCGGCCTCACCGGGTGGGCGCAGGTGAAGTACGGCTACGCCGGCGACGAGCGGGACGCGCTGGAGAAGCTGCAGTACGAGTTCTTCTACCTCCGCCACCAGAACCTCTCGTTCGACCTGAGGATCATCCTCCGCACCTTCCGCAGCGTGGCGGGCGGGAGCGGGAGCGGGCGATAGCGCGACGATCCTGGCGTCGCCTCAGCCGCCGCTGTCGTCGGTCGACCGGTTCGCCACGCGCCCGACGAAGACGTAGCCCAGCGGGAACTCGTCGGCGCGGCGAAGCACGAGCCGACGCAGCACCGGGGCTGTCCGAGCACGCAACCACAGCAGCTGGAGACCACGGGCGAGCACTCGCCCTGGTCGGCGAAGCCCGGCGAGCTGCTTTCCCAGCAGGTCCACCACCACGTCCCAGGGTCCCCCGTACGGGGCGAGGTGCACGACGTCGAACCCGGCGAGCTCGAGGTGACGCCGCAGGCCGTGGCGTGTGAGCCGCTGGAAGTCGTACGGCTCCTCGTGCAGGCCGTAGAGGTACGGCACGCTGCCCACCAGCACCCCACCCGGTCGGAGGACCCGCCGGGCCTCGCTCAGGAGGCCCGCCGGGTTCGGCACGTGTTCGAGCACGTCGGACAGGAGCGCTGCGTCGAAGCAGGCGTCGGTGAACGGCAACCCGCTGCCCAGGTCGGCGTAGACGTCCACCAGCGCCGACTGGTGCACCGACGACGGCCAGTCCACCAACGTCGTCGTGGCCGAACCCGGCCCGTACACCCCCAGCAACGGTGCATCACCGCATCCGAGGTCGACGACATCGCCCCCGAGGTGCTCGCGGACCATCGGGACGAGCGACGCTCCCAGCAGCTCGACGAGCGCGGTCGAGGCCGGGCTGACGTGCGGCGCTCGACCCGCCCGCACCCGCGCACCCCGGACGACGAACTTCGTCTCCGTCCACCGAGCGGAACCGCTCCGAGCGCTCACGGCGCCTCCTGCCCCGACTGGCCGGATCGACGTCGCATGCGATCCCGACCGAGCCGCAGTCTCGACGTGAGCAAGCCGGCTGTGTACGACCCCGCGAGCAGCAGTCGAGTCAGGCGGAGGACCGGGCCCCATCGTCCCCTTGGAAGCGCACGGACGGCCGGGGGCCCACCCCGTAGGCCGGGCGCAGAGTCAGGGCGCAGCGCTCCGTACTCGTTCCTGATGCGAGGCGCCTCCGCGCCGTACCGCCACCATTGACGAGCGAGCGCGAGCGGCCGGTCACGACCACGAGCGTCCATCAGCGCCTCGGACGAATAGGCGATGGCTCCGAGCCCTCGCACTTGGGCATCCCACGAGAGCCGCACATCGCCGCCGGACCGCACCTCGCGAAAGCCACCGACCGATTCCAGAACCCCCCGACGCACCGCCATGTTGCACGTGGGCACGAACGGAAGCACGGCGTGTTCCGCCCAGACCTCAGCTGCGAACGGCTGGGCCGCGTGCAGATAGGTCGACGCCAGACGAGGGCCGTCCTCGAACAGGGTGTCACCGCCCACGATCGCGACCTCCGGGTCCTCCAACCCCTCGACGAGTCGGCGGAGCCAACCCGCTCGAGGCCGGCAGCGGACGTCCGTGAACACGAGCACCTCCGCGGCCGTCGACCTCCAGCCGAGGTTCCTCGCGGCGTAGGGCCCGCTCGGCCGTTCCGTGTGCAGCACCGTCGCATACCGCGCGGCGACCTGCGTCGTGTCGTCGGTCGATCCGTCGTCGACGACGATGAGCTCGGCCCCGACCCCGCGCGCCTCCTCGGCGACGCCGGACAGGCACCGTTCGACCAGGGCTCCGCCGTTGCGCACCGGCACCACCACCGCGACCGAGGGCAGGGACGTCACAGCCGCAGGAGGCTCCGGAGCGCGTCGCGCTCCCGCTGCCAGGTGAACCGCTCCTCGAAGCGCCGACGTGCCGCACCGCCCAACGTGGCCCGTCGGTCGGCGTCCGCCCCGAGCCCCGCGAGCTCCTGCGCGAGCGCTGTCTCGTCACCTTCCGGCACGAGCACACCCGTCACCCCGGGAACCACCGCTTCGGGGAGCCCGGCGTGCGTCGATGCGATGACCGGGAGGCCCGTCGCCATGGCCTCGAGCACCGCCACCGGCAAGCCTTCCTCGTCCCCGCTGTCGGGGTCGGTGCGGCTGAACTGGACGAGGATGCCCGCCAGCTCCATCTCGGCGCGCACCTCGTGGTTCGTCTGCGCGCCCAGGAGCTCTGCCCGGCCGACCAGTCCGAGATCTTCGATCACGCCCTCCACGTCGGCACGCAACGGCCCTTCCCCCAGGATTCGCAGGCTCCAGCCGTCGTTCGCGAGACCCGATGCCGCGAATGCCTTCACGACCCCCACCGGGTGCTTCTTCCCCACGAGCCGGCCAACCACCAGCACGGTGCGATTCCGCGACGACGAGGTCATCGGCGGCGATGCGTCGGTCCCATAGGGCACCACCGCGATCCGCTCCCGGTCGATGCCGCACGCCTCCAAGCGGTCCACGGTGTGCCCCGACATCGTGATCACGCCGGTCGCCCTGCCCCACGAGCGGGCCGCGCGACGTCCCCGTTGATCACGCAGCGCCGAGGACACGTCGTAGCCGTGTGCGTGCCCCCACACCTCGAAGCCGTCCTCCATCAGCTCGTCCACCGCCCCCGACCACGGCGTCAGGTACTCGGCGAGCACCACGTCGATCCGGTGCTCCCGCAACGCGGCAAGCAGCGCACGACGAAGCTTCGGTCGGTCCATCGCTTCACGCTGCCCGCGAAGCTTCGCGACGGCGCGGTCGACGTACGAGACGCCCTCGCTCAGGTCGACCACCGGCCCCGTCGGGCGCCAGTAGGGGCGAGCGTCGGGCCGCACGAAGTGCGCGAAGAGCACGTCGTCGGCCAGATCGGTGACGTGCCGGGCGATGAAGGTCTCGGACGGAGCGCCCAGGATGGGCGCCAGCACGGCGAGGCGGCGGCCGGTCACCGTTCACGCCCCCTGACCATCTCGACGGCGACGCGCGCGTCGTCCCATCCCTTCAGACCGGCGACGCGGCACACGAGGACGTAGCCGGCCAGGAACAGCGGGCCACCCACCAGCAGTGTCGCCCAGGCGTTGCCGATGTCGAGCAGGTTCCAGCCGGCCCGGACCGCCACCGACATCCCGGCCGCGACGAGAGCGAGCGGGACCACCGAACGGAGCAGCTCCGCCACGCCGAGTCCCAGGAACGAGAAGGGGATGCGGAGGCACGGGTACGCCAGGATCAGCAACGACCCGGCGTACGCCCCTGCGACGGCTTCCGTGCTGCCGGCGCGGACGCCGAGGTAGAAACCTCCGACCATCACGGCGGTGCTGGCCAGGCCCCACCACCACATGGCGGTCGTGCGCCCCATCGCGATGTAGATCCACCCGGCCGACACCAGCACGGCCTGCGCCACCCCCGCGAGGCACAACCAGCGCAAGGTTCCTGCGATCTCCACCCACTCGTTGCCCAAGAGGACGAGGATCACCTCCTTGGCGTTCACGTACAGCCAGAAGAGCAACGGCATCTGCAGGAACGCCAGCAACCGGACGGCCCGCAGGTAGCTCGCCCGGAACCTCGGAGCATCGTGCCGGAGCCGCGCCAGGACCGGCACCATGACCTTCGCCGAGATCCACGAGATCTGAGCGATGGGCACCACCGCGATCAGGTAGGCCCGGCTGTAGAAGCCGAGGCTGACCGCGCCGAGGACTCGCCCGACGAGCAGGTTGTCCGCACTTCGGGCCCAGTAGTTCACCGAGTTGAACCCGACGAGCCCGGCCATCGGATGGAGGAGCGGTCGTGCCGCCGCGATCGCTGCCCGACGAGGTCGCCACCGGGTTGCGACGAGATAGCACGGAAGTGCGACGAGGCCCGCGGCCAAGGGCTGCGCGGCGAGGCTGGTGGCACCAGCGCCGCCCAGGGCGAGCAGCACGACGACCACGGCGCTGATCACGAACGACGTTGCATCGATCACAGCGAGCGCTCGGAAGACCAGCCGCCGAGCCAGCACACCGCGGAGCACCGCCGTCAGCCCCTGCAACGGGAACGCCGCAGCGAGCAGGATCACCACGGTGCGAAGGTCGAGCTCCCCGAAGAACCCGGCGATCGCCGACGACGACGCGATGACCACTGCCGTCAAGCCCGAGGAGATCAGGAGCACCAGCCAGAACACCGCGTTCTGACTCCGGTCGGACAGGTCCTGGGCCTGCGCGATCGCCGACTCCACCCCGAACTCGGCGATGAGCGCCGCGAACCCCGTGAGCACGGCGGCCTGCGCGACGATCCCGAACTCGTGCGGTGCGAGCACCCGGGCGAGGCCGATCTGCAGGACCATCTGCCCGCCGCCGCGGACGGCCTGGGTGAAGCCCGTCCAGCCCACACCGATGATCGCCCGTTGCCCGAGCGAACCGGGGACCGAGGTCGGTCCTGCTTCCTCCATCAGCGAACGGTCGCGACGCTCATCGGCAGCGGCCACTGGTCATGGATCGCCAGTGGTCTCGCACATCGCGTCGGCGAAGCATGCACGAAACCTAGCCGTGGCGATCCAGCACCCCAGGGCTCACGCCGAGGCCGGCGCCCTCTCCCTCGACGATCGCACCGCGCGCTGCATCCCCCACCAGTACGCACCCAACCCGGCGACACGGAGGCACGTCAGCGACGCCGCCGTGATCGCCGAATGACCTCGCTCGTGATAGGTCCGCCACCGCTCGACGAACAGCGACGGCGCGACCGCCCGGACCGCCGAGCCGCCACCCAACGCCCGTCCCGGGTGCCGCTGATCGAGGAGCACCCGCGCCCGGCCGTGCTTCGTGTAGGTCCTCATGATCTCGCCGACGGGTGTGCGATGGTCGTGCACCACCTGGGCGGTGCCCCGCGTCAGGCGCCATCCCGCGTCCCTGACGCGCCACGACAGATCGACGTCCTCGCCGGCCGGAGCCCGGAACCCCTCGTCGAAGCCCCCGACGTCGCGCAGGACGGCGCGCCGGAACATCGCGTTGGCGGTGATCAGGTAGTCGACCCCGTCCTCGACGTCCCGTCCGTGGTCGACCAAGCGTTCGACCTGCACGAACGAGTCCAGCGCCGACTCTCCCGACGGCACGATGGGTCCGCCCACGCCGCCGACGTCGGACTGGTCGAACGCCAGCAGAAGGCCGAGCGGCCAGTCCGCTGCGGGGGTGCAGTCGTCGTCGATGAACGCCACGAACTCGCCGGCAGCGGCGGCCAGACCGGCGTTGCGCGCTGCGGCCGGACCGGCGTTGGCCTGATGCAGGGCGCGCACTCCTTCGGTGCCGTCGAGCAGCCGTCTCGTGTCGTCCGTCGAGCCGTCGTCGACGACGATCCACTCGACGTCCTCGCTCTCCAAGCGGTCCCGCAGCCCGGTCAGGAGCGTGCGGAGGCGATCGGCTCGGTTGTAGGTGGGCAGCACCACCGAGATCGTGGGTGTCACGAGTCGATGACCGGCGCCGGGAAGGGACGAAGGAGCCCGATGAGGAAACCGGCACCCCAGGTGAGGTGCATCACCGGGAGGGTGGCCGCGTAGACACCGGCACCGAGCGGTCCCAGTTGCCGACCGTCCACGGCGGCAGCGCCGAGCAGCGACGCCGCGTAGACGCCGGCGACCGAACGACGCCACGGCGACATCAAGCCCACGACGACGGCAGGGGCGACGAGCTGGCGGGGCTTCACAGAACCGGGATGTCGCAGCGCAGTGCGCGCCCGTGAACGGCCGTAGCGGTAGAACTGCCGCCCCACGGCCCGGAGCGAGTCCCTCGGCGTGTACTCCGAGCGGATCGACGGGTCGAACCACACGCCGCCGAGCCGACCCATGCGGTGGGCGAACTCCGCATCCTCGTTCACCCCGACGTCCTCGGCGTAGCCACCCACCGCCAGGGCATCCTCTCGCCGGTAGGCACCCAGGTAGACGGTGTCGACCCAGCCCGCTCGGCCACCCACGTGGAAGCGGGCCGGCCCGGCGCCGAACCTCGACGCCATCGCCGCAGCGATGCCCTCCTGGACCTGCCCGGCGACCACCGGTGTCATGGCACCGCCGACGACGGCCGCGCCGGTCTCGTCGAGCGCTGCGACGCACCGCTCGACGTAGTCGTCCGCGATGGTGCAGTGGCCGTCCACCCGCACGATCACGTCGGCCGCAGCGGCATTGAGGCCGAGGTTCAGCGCAGCCGACTGCATCCGGCGGGGGTTCTCGATCACGGTGACGCCACGGTGTCCTGCTGCCAATGCACGCGTCCCGTCGGTCGATCCCCCGTCCACCACGAAGACCTGGTCCACGGCGAACGTCTGCCGCTCGACGGCCTCGAGGCAGGCGTCGATCGCGTCCGCCTCCTGGTAGGTCGGGATGATCACGGCGACAGAGGGTCGCGCTCTGACGTCGGGTTCCACTCGACGGGAAGCATAACGGCCGACCGGCGCAGCTCACTGCGTGCGCGAGCGGTGGTGCTCGACTGGCATCGAGGCTCCAGGTCGAGCCCTCCCTGTGCAACATTGTGCGGGGCCGAGCGGCGTGACGTCGGGCCGTAGGAGGGGAGCTCGTTGACACGTCCGCTCACGGAGACCGGCGATGCTCGACGTTCGACGGCACGTCGTCTGGCGCTCCACGGGGTGGCACTGGCGGCGCTCCTGCTCGTCCTGCTGCCCCTCTTCGACGACGGCTTCGTCGCCTCACCCGACGAGGGGATCTACAGCGCCCAGGCCGTCAACCTGAGCCACGGCGACTGGTCGTCAGCTCGTCCGGCCCCGGCGGTGGACCCGACGGGCGCAGCGGACGGACTCACCGGCGCCACGGTCGAGGGGGACCGTCACATCCCCTACGCGCGGCACCCGCTCGCTCCCACCATCCTGGGCGTCGCCTACTCGCTGGCGGGGACGACGGGCCTGATCCTCGTCTCGGTCGCCGGAACGTGGCTGGCAGCGATGACCTGCGCGCTCCAGGCCGGTCGGCTCGACAGGCGGCTCGCGATCCCGGCGCTGTGGCTCACAGGTCTCGGCAGCCCCCTGCTGTTCGACGCGTACTGGGTCGTGGGTCACGCCGCCGCGGCCGGATGCGCAGGTCTCCTCCTGCTGGCCGTGGCGTGGGTGCTCGACGACCAGCGCTGGTGGGCGCTCGCCGTCGCCGCGCCGGCAGCGCTCGTCCTTGCCATGCTCCGGACCGAGGGGACGCTGCTCGTGGGAGTCGTCGGAGGTGTGCTCGGGCTGTCGGCGCTCCGCGTCCGCCCGAGGCCCTCCGTCGCCTGGCCGACGGCGCTGGTGGGGGCGGGCATCCTGGCGGCCGGGGGCCTCGGGTTCCTCGTCGACCGGTGGTGGTACCGGTCGATCGTCGACGCGCCGGCCATGGGGAACACCGCCATCGACCGGCGTTCGAACCTCCTCACCGCTGCGTGGAACGACCTCGTTCGCCCCTGGACCGGAGCACTCGCCACGCCGAGCACCGCGATGGTGATCATCCTGCTCGCCGTCCCGCTGGCCGCGATCGCGCTGCGCCTCAAGCCGACGCTCCCGCTGCTCCCCGTCGTGGCGTTCGGGATCGCGGCGCTCGCCGCCGTCGCCCGGCATGCGGAAGGCCTCGCCCTGGTCAGCGGGCTCGTGCCGGCCTTCCCTCTGCTCGTGGCGGGGCTGATCCTCCTCCCCGGGCGAGCCCTGCGGTCGCCGCACGCCGCTCGCCTCGCGGCGGTGTCGGTGCTGGGTGTGATCCTCATCGCCGCCACGTCCTACGGCGAAGGCGGCGTCAATCAGTGGGGCGGCCGCTTCTACCACGTGCTCCTGCCCGCGATGATCCCGCTCTGCCTCGTGGGCCTGCAGCGGAGCCGCGACGTCCTCCCCCGCCAGGGCTTCGTCGTCGCCGCAGCCTCCGCACTCGTCCTGACCGGATCCCTCTCGGCGCTGGCGCTCCGCACCAACGCCGAAGCCCGGTCACTCAGCGAGAACGCCGTCGCAACGACGATGCAGGTGGCGGCGCGGTCGCCGCGCGACGGGAAGCCGCTCATCCTCTCCAGCCCGCTCGAGGTCTCGGGGTTCTCCCGCACGTTCTGGCGTGAGATCTCGCGAGGCGCCGACGTGTTGACGACACGCGGGCTCGGGGGGCTCCCCCGCCTCCTCGAGGCAGCGCACGCCGAGGGCTACGACGAGGTCGTGGTCGTCACCAACGCGACGAGGGAGCACCTGGAGACCCTGGCACGGCGCACACTGGACGAGTTGGGGTGGGACACGCTGGATTCGACACGGAGCGAGGACGGGCGCTTCCTCGTCCTTCGACTCGGCGGGAGCCGCGCTGCCGGATGACCGCGCGACGGGCCTACGAGTCGTCGCCTTCGACCGTCGTCTCGGGTTGCGTCGACGGAGGCGCCGGCGACTCGGACTCCGGTGTCTCGGCCGTCGGATCGCACACCTGCCGGTCGAACTCGATCATGCGGTTGCCGGCGGTCGGGAACTCTGCGCTGTTGAGTGCCGGCACCTTGGAGGTGTCGAGCTGCTCGAAGTCGTAGTCCACCTTCTCGAGCGCCGGCTGCATGGCCCGGAACCCCTCAAGGAAGGTCTCGATGTCGGCCTTGATGACGCTCGGCGCTTCCTTCAGCAGCTCGACGCTGAACGTGTCGAGGTCGGCGTAGAACTGCTCGAGGACGGCGGCGCTGGGGGCGGTCAGCGACCGCCGGAGCTCGCGGGACAGCTCGCAGTAGCGGGAGTCGGCCTGGCCGGAGAACGCGGGGGCCGTGGTCCCGACCGTCGCCTCCGTGGTCGTGGCCGCCTCACCGTCGCCCTTCTCGTCATCGCCCCCGCAGCCGGCGGACAGGCCGACGACCGCGAGCACTGCCACCGGGATCATCCAGGTGCGACGCAGCGTCGGCGTCGCGGACGCGCGACGCCGGATGCGCGCGAACTTCATCGACTCGCCGACCGGATCTCGTCGGCGGTCGCCGCGCAGGTGACCTCATTGCTCGCGTCGTCCTTGGCCTGCAGCTTCTTCTCGCCGACGGCGATCGAGCAGGTCACCTTGCCGTCCCCGTCGGCGCGGGCGACGACCTGCACGTCGATCGGGTCCCGCAACGTCAGGGAGCGCTCCCACACCGGCGTGATCTGCTCTTCGTGCGTCGTGCCGTCCGGCAGCGTGTAGTTGACGGTGGCCGTTCCGGTGCCGCCGACGCTCAGGTCGACCCGCGTGGCGTCGACGTCCTTCCGGAGGTCCAGCACCGTCACGAGGTCGGCGGGGCAGAGCTGACCTGCCGTGTCGATGATCTCCTCGACGGCGTCCTTGCTCACACCCCAGGACTTCGCGTTCGATTCGATGAGGTCCGAGTAGGTCGGCGCCTGCGTCGGGTCCAGCGCCAGTGCCTTCGCGTAGGCGCAGATCCCCCGGCCGAACCCGATGCGCTGCTCCTCGGTCAGCTCCTTGACCTCTTTCGAGCCGTTGTCGTCCAGCGACTGGGAGTAGATCGCATCAGCGCACTGGTCGGGGATCGAGGTCGTCGACCCACTGGAGTCGAGCCCCTGACACGCCTCGGGGAGTGAAGTCGTCGTCGCGGCCGCGCCGTCGCCATCGGAGGGGTCGTCGTCACTGCAACCGGCGAGGAGGGTCAGCACCACGCCCAGACCGCACAAGAGCTTCCACCGGTTCAACTCGCACCCCTTCATCTGATCTCCTCGGCGCACGACGATACTTGTTGCGGGGGTCCGGACCCCTACGCGGCCCGGAGCGCGGCTCATCCCCGAACGACGGTGAGCACCTGGTTCGGCGCCACGTCCCGCAGCTCCTGCGGGACGCTCGCACCGGGCCACCACACCTCCACCAGCGCCACGGCACCCGCCGCCGGACCGAGGCCCACGTGGACCTCGGGCGGCTTCTGCGACTCGTACGAGCCGCTGTCGGTGACGACCGCGACGACGGGCCGCGTTCCCTGCTTCGTCGTCACGACGATCCGTGCTCCGAGACCCCGACGGTTGCCGGGGTGCAGTCGGTCCTCCAGGCGGACGGTGAGCCAGCCCCGATCAGCAGGCCGGTCGTTGCGGTAGAGCAGCGGCGACTCGCCGGCGCGCGTGATGAGCAGGTCGAGGTCGCCGTCCCCGTCGTAGTCGAACGGGATCAGCGCCCTCCCCTGCCCCTGGTCGGTGAGGCCCACCCGTGGCGCCGCATCGACGTAGCCGTCCTCGTGCGGAACCCAGTAGCGCATCGGATCGGTCCGGTACTGCTCGAAGAACGGTCCCCCCGTCATCAACGGGTCGTTCGGGCGCACGAGGTGGCCGTTCGTCTGCACCACCTCGAGTCGGCCGAGCCCCGAGAAGTCCTCGACGGCGGGGCCCCCCCCCCCCCCGCGCCGCCGCCCCCCC
>JAEZFI010000072.1 GCA_023437745.1 Actinomycetes bacterium | reverse complement strand
GCAGCGTCAGAGGGACGCGAGCGCGTCCGCGTCCGCCGCGAAGAGCACCTCGGCGCCGCCCTGGATGGAGGCGACGAGTCCGGCCGCCGTGGGCAGCACCTGCTCGCCGTAGTAGCGCGCGGTGGTGACCTTCGCCGCGAGGCGCTCCTTCTCGCCGAGGCCCGCCTCGATGTCGGCACGGGCGGCGCGCGCCTGGCGTGCCATGAGCCAGCCGCCGGTGACGATGCCGAACATCTTCAGGTACGGGGTGGCCCCCGCCAGCGCCTGGAGGGGATCGCCCAGGCCATTGGCCATGATCCACTCGGTGGTGGCCGCCAGGGCGTCCACCGCCTCGGCCAGGTTGGTGCGCACACCGGCGAGCTCCTCGCCTGCGGCCGCCAGCTCCGCGTCCAGGTCGCGCATGCGCTGCAGGTGGTCGTTGACCACGCCGCCCATGCGCATCCCGAGCTTGCGACCGACGAGGTCCATCGCCTGGATGCCGTTCGTACCCTCGTAGATGGGGGCGATGCGGGCGTCGCGGAAATGCTGGGAGACGCCGCTCTCCTCGATGTAGCCCATGCCGCCGAACACCTGGACGGCGGTCGAGGTGACCTCGAGGCCCAGGTCGGTGCACCACGCCTTGGTCACGGGGGTGAGCAGCTCGGCGATCTCACGCCAGTGCTCGGCGTCGTCGCCGTCGAGGGCGCGCGACAGGTCGATGGCCGCCGCGTTGTACACGACCAGGGCGCGCATCGCCTCGACGCTGCTGCGCATGGACAGCAGCATCCGGCGCACGTCGGGGTGGGCGATGATCGGTGCCGGCTCCTTGGAGTCCGAGCCGACCTCTCGGCCCTGCTTGCGCTCCTGGGCGTAGGTGAGGGCCTTCTGGTACGCGGCGTCGCCGAGCGCGACGCCCTGGATGCCGACGGCGATGCGGGCGGAGTTCATCATCGTGAACATGGCGCGCATGCCCCGGTGCTCCTCGCCGACCAGGTAGCCGACCGCGCCGCCCTCGTCGCCGTAGCTCAGCACGCAGGTGGGGGAGGCGTGGATGCCCATCTTGTGCTCGATGGACACGCAGTTGACGTCGTTGCGCTCGCCGACCGAGCCGTCCTCGTTGACGAGGAACTTCGGGACGATGAAGAGGGAGATGCCCTTGGTACCAGGGGGAGCGTCGGGCGTGCGGGCGAGGACGAGGTGGATGATGTTCTCCGCCATGTCGTGCTCGCCGAAGCTGATGAAGATCTTGGTGCCGGTGACGAGGTAGCTGCCATCCGCCTGCGGGACGGCCTTGGTCGTGGCCAGGCCGACGTCCGAGCCCGCCTGCGGCTCGGTGAGGTTCATGGTGCCGGTCCACTCGCCGGTCACCAGCTTGCGGAGGTACACCTCCTTCTGCGCCTCCGAACCCCACTCCTGCAGGCACTCGATGGCGCCGGTGGTGAGTCCGGGCGCCATGGCGAGCGCGCCGTTCGAGGCGGTGATGAACTCGGCGGCCGCGGCGAAGACCGTCTCGGGGAAGCCGGCGCCGCCGAAGTCGACCTCGGCGTTGAAGCCCTGCCAGCCGGCCTCGACGAACTTGGCGTAGGCCTCCTTGAAGCCGGTGGGGACCTGGACGCCCTCGGGGCTCCACTTCAGGCCCTCTCGGTCACCCGACGCGTTGAGCGGCCCGAAGACCTCCTGCATGAACCGGCCGTGCTCCTCGAGGAGGACCGAGACCGTCTCGAGGTCGGCGTGCCCGTAGCGCTCGGTCTTCGCCAGGTCCTCGATCATGCCGAGGTGGCGGATGGTGAAGAGTGCGTCCTTGACGGGTGCTCGGTAGTCAGCCATGGCCCAATGTTACCCACGGGTAGCTTTTCGGCCAACGGGGTGGCGGAGCGCCCGCAGGGACGCCGGGAACGACGAAGGCCCGGGCGCCTGAGCGCCCGGGCCTCCGTGTGGAGCTGTGCCTGTCAGACCTGGGTGAAGGTGAAGGCGTTGCGGTAGTCGCCGTCCACGTTGCCCTGGTCCATGACCTGGTTCGTGAAGGACCTGTTGCCGGTGGCGAAGATCGAGCCGCCCTGGATGTCCGGCGGGACCTTGGTGACCGGGATGTCGAGCGTCGGGAACGAGGCCCCGGCGGCCGAGCTGTCGATGATGCCCTGGAGCGTGCCGGACGCACCGACACCCACGTACATGCGGGAGCCGACGACGTCGTCCTGCAGCGGCCACACGAGCGAGCCGAGGGCCGGGCCGATGATCCCGAACACGCCCCCGAGGCCGAGGCCCGAGAGGATCGTCGAGACGATCTGCCCCGCGTCGCTCGGCAGCGAGCCGGTGGCGAGGGTGCTGTTCAGCGCGGACTTGATGGCGTCCGCAGCGGCACCGGCCGCGGCGGTCACACCGGTGAAGTCGCTCTCCACGGCCCACGACCACACGCCGACGACCTCGACCTTGGCGCCCTGCGCCAGGTCCAGCACGTCGGGCACGGCCACGTTGGAGAAGTTCACGGTGGCCCGCTGGGCGCCGGTGAAGTTGTGGGTGTCGCCGTCGGCGAGGTTCTCGGCGTCAGGGCTGCCCTTGACGTAGCCCGCCTGGGCGGAACCGGGCTGGCCGACGGTCACGCGGAACCAGAGGTTCAGCATGTAGACCTCGTCCTCCTTGTTCACGCAGATGATGACGCAGGTCTCGTCCTGGTTGTGGACGACGGTCACCTGTGTGGCCTCGAAGCGGAAGTTCGCCGTGGGCGGACCGCCGTACGGCGGGGGCGTCTGGCACGCGGCGAGCAGCGCGATGGCGCTCGTCAGTGCCACGGCCGCGACAGCGCGCCGTGAACGGAATCGGTGCATGGGGGGTCCCTCCTAGAACTCGCCATTTGCGCTGCCCCCAGTGGCAGCTGTCACGAGCATAGAGGTTGAGAGTCCGTTCAGGAAGCGTGACGGAACCCCCGTGTGCGCCGAGGGGCCCCGGGCGGGGGGGGGCCGGGGGGGGGGCGGGCCGGGGGGGGGT
>JAEZFI010000049.1 GCA_023437745.1 Actinomycetes bacterium | reverse complement strand
CCCGGTTGAGCGTCTGGGTCAGCGTGCTGTTGGCCTCGGAGATGCGCAGCCGCAGCTCCTGGAGGCGGCGCGGAACCCGGATGTTCCAGGTGCGGTCGCGGAAGTGCCGCTTGATCTCGCCGAGGATCGTCGGGATGGCGAAGCCGGCGAAGTCGACGCCGCGCGAGGCGTCGAACCGGTCGACCGCCTTGATCAGGCCGAGCGCGGCGGTCTGGGCCAGGTCGCCGGCCGGCTCGCCGCGCCCGCTGTAGCGGGCGGCCAGGTGGTTCGCCAGCGGCAGCCACGCCTCGATGACCTGGTTACGCAGGCCGGCCCGCTGCGGGTGGTCGGCGGGCAGCGTGGCGAGCGCCGCGATCAGCTCACTGGCGCGGCTCTCCTCACCGGTCTGCGGCGCGCGCTGCACCTCGGTCGCGGTCGATGCCATGGTCATCGTGGTCATGCTGCCCTTCCCCGCCTTCGTGCGAACTGGCGCCCCAAGCACAGATGGTGAACGAACCATAGACGACACGGCAGCAAGAATCAACCGATCAGCTGATGTACAAAACCTACTATAAGCATCAAAGCGGATTTCCCCCACCGGCGGCGCCTCACGAGTTCACAGATTGACCGCTTCGCGCCTCAACTGCCCGCTCCGGCGGCGAATCTGGTCAGCAGACGGGCGAACTGGTGCTTCTCCTCGGTCGTGAAGCCTGCCGTCGCCGCACGCAGACGGGCGTGCCGGAACGTCCGGGCCCGCTCGTGCAGGGCGACGCCGTCGGGGGTGAGGCGCACCAGACTCTGCCGAGCGTCGACCCGACCCGCCAACCGCACCACCACGCCGCAGGTCTCGGCGCGACCGACCAGGCGACTGGCAGTCGAAGGTGCAACCTCCAACGCGGTGGCGATCTGACCGACGGATGCCTCTCCGGCCGGCTCCGCTGCGATCGCCGTGACCACCAGCAGAGTGGACAGGTCGACGGATCGATTGTCGTGCTCGAGGGCCGCCGGTGTCCGGAAGAAACGGCGCAGCCGGAGCAGCGCCTCGTCGACCGCTACGAGATCCGGGTCTTCAGCCGGACGAGAGGACATGTGTGTGCGATACACACGTTGGACCGAGGAGGTGCGCGATGGATCGGATTCTCGTGACCGGTGCTACCGGCACTGTGGGATCGGTGGTGGTGCGGCACCTTCGGGCGGCCGACGTCGCGGCTGCCGCGGCGTCGGCGCATCCGCCCGCCGTTCGCGCACCGTGAGCGCCACCACTGGACAACCAGGAGCCCGTCATGAACATCGCCCTCATCGGCGGCACCGGACGCACCAACCGGCTGGTGCTGGACGTCCTCACCGATCGCGGCCACCGGGTCACAGTTCTGGTTCGGGATCCTGGCAGGCTCGGCCGCGCCGCCGACGACGCCGACGCGCGGGTGATTCGCGGGGACGTGCGCGACGTCGAGGCACTCCGGCGGCTCGTCGACGGCTGCGACGTGGTCATCTCCGCGCTCGGGCCGACCGACAAGGAGGCCGATCTGCACACCGACGCCGCGAGAGCACTGGTTGACGTCATGCGGGACGCCGGCGTGAACCGCTTCGTCGGCATCAGTGGCGCCGGTGTCGACGTGCCGGGTGACCGCAAGTCCCGCCGCGACAAGGTCATCAGCTGGTTGATCAACAAGCTCGGCGGCCCACTCGTCGCGGACAAGCCCGCCGAGCTCGCCGTATGGCGGGCCAGCGCCCTGGACTGGACCCTCGTCCGGCTGCCCCGCCTGACGGACGGCCCGGCGACGGGCCGAGTCGAGCACCATGCGAGCGAATCGACGAGCCAGACCAGCACCCGACCGTTCGACTACATCCATCGATGGTCACGATGGCGACGACGACACCAGTACCGCGCCAGAACAGCCCACTACCAGCGAAGACTCCAACTTCACCAGGTGCGGCTGGAGTACTAGGCCAGGTGGCCTTGCTGGCGGGTCCTGTGGGCCAGAGGGTGCGCCGGCGATCCTCTACCGTTCGATCGAGCGGGCCGTCAAGGTTTCAGCCCGCTCAGGGCGTTCGCGTGCAGGACCCTCAGACGAGAGGCATTGCGGACCGGAACGTCCCGGAGTGGGCCGACGCCGCGTACGAGCTGGCCGCGCTGCTCGACGTCGATGACCTGCTCGTCTTCATCCCAGGGACGATCGCCGTCGTGTGTGCCGTTCTCCTCACCGGCGACCGGGCACTAGACAGGGTTATCCGCATCGCGGCGCGTTCTGATGGCAGCAGTGGAACCGACGACGGCTAATCCTCAAGTCTGATTGGGCGCACGGCGTCGAACATCAATCATCCTGGAATACTGTCACCTGTTGCCGCCGCGGGCGGGGCATGTTCTGCCGCGACAACTCGTAGGCCCGGTTTACAGGCACAGCCACACAGACGCGATCTTCGCTGACACACACTTAACGAAGATTACGTCGAGGTATCCCAACACTCTCTGAGCCAGGTTCGCTGGGCCTGAGCCGCCCCGGGTTATGTGGAGACGGCTCTACAAGATCCGGGGCGGTTCATCCGCCGCATCGGGCCTGCCCGAGCTCGGCGGTGACGCTGCGGTTGCGGGCCGGGGTGCGCCG
>JAEZFI010000025.1 GCA_023437745.1 Actinomycetes bacterium | reverse complement strand
CCCCCAGCCGCCCCCCCCCCCCGCGGGGCGGCCGGGGGCCGAGGACCGCCAGGAGCACAGCACGTACCGCACCCGCCACGTCGGCGGGCGGGCGGCTCGGCTCCTGCTGCACCGGGCCGCGGGTCGGCGTTCCCTGCGCGGGGAATCCGCTCGCCCACGGGGCCGAGGGGGTGGGAGTGCCCCAGGCCGGTGCGCTCGGCGGCGTCGCGGCCGTCGGGGCAGCGGCGGGGGCGGTGTGCTCCGTCCAGGCCGTCCCGTCCCAGTACCGCCGACCCGACGGATCGTGCGGATCCGTGTACCAACCTGCAGCTGCCGCCACGCCAATTCCCCCGTCGTCGCCCTGGTTGATTGCGCTGCGAATCGTAGGTGACGGCGGTCTCCCGTGGTTTGAACCGGATGGGCCGAGGGAATCCCGAGGCACGTTCAACTCTGGAGGTGTCCGATGATCGTCGCAGGTCTGATTCTGTTGCTGGTGGGTGTGATCGCCAAGGTGTCCATCCTCTGGACGCTCGGCGTGATCCTGCTCGTGGTGGGTGGGGTGCTCATGCTGCTGGGCATGGCAGGCCGCGAGGTCGGCGGTCGGCGCCACTACTACTGAGCACGAACGGTTCCGGGAAGCGCCGCGACGTCGGCACCGAGCACTGAAAGCGAGCGACGATCGTGGCCGAACCTGGCTGGTATGCGCATCCCAACGACCCCACTCGAGGTCGGTATTGGGACGGGGCCAATTGGACCGAGGTCCGCGACGGGATCGGCACGCCCTTGCCGGCCTTCCCCGATCCGGAGGTCGTGACGGACACGGCGCCGACGATGGCGGTGATCGGGCACGATCCCGGTGCGCTCCCGCCCACCGAGGCGGTGCCGGTCGCGACCGGCGCCGTGGTGGACGGCGAGGCGTACGAGGAGCAGTACGAGGAGCCCGACACGAGGCCGAACGCCGCCAAGTGGGCGGTGATCGGCCTGCTGATCGTCGCCGCGATCGTGGCCGGCGTCCTGATCTGGCTCGCCGTCGACGACTCCGATCCTGAACCGCCCTACGCCTGCGCGGACGACATCAGCGTCACCGACTGGAACGACAGCACGTTCGTCCTGAACGGTGGGCCCGCGCAGAGCTGGCCGGCCGGCACCGACCCCGGGTCGAAGGACGCACTCCAGCAGGTGTGCGACACGGCGGTCGCCTTCCGCGACGCCACCCAGGGCAGCGAGCGTGCCGACGCCACCACCACGGCGCCGCCGACGACGAGCCGTCCCGCCACGACCAGTCCGACCTCCGCGCCCGAACGGCCGGCGTCCACCGCACCGCCCGCACCCGACGCCGTCCCGGTGGGCACCGCGGTGCGTCTGGGCAACGGTCTCGGGCTGACGGTCGACCGGTTCGTCGGCGACGGGTCGGGATCCCTGACGTCCGACTTCGGCCAGGCCCCCCAGCCCGGGAACGGTCGTCGGTGGGCCGTCGTCACGCTGCGGCTGACCAACCCGACGGACTCGCCCGTGGCGCCGGGACCGATGGGCCTCCAGCTCGTGTCGGCCGAGGGCACCGGGGGCGCAGCGCCCGACACCTCGGCGCAGACCGACAACCCCCTCGACATGGCGACACCGGTCCCCGCATCGGGGTCGGTGACGGGCGACGTCGTGTTCCAGGTGCCGACCGACGAGGCCTCACCGCTGCTCCAGGTGGACGGCGGTGACGGCCGGGTGCTGATGGCGCTGACCTGACGTCACCGACCCGGCGTCCCGCGTCGGTGGGACCGGACGGATCCACCGGTAGGGTCTCGGGCAGAGCCCCGGTGGGCTCCCGGACGAGGGGTGCCGTACCCGGTGCGCGACAAGACGGCCCACGGAGGTCGCTGTGTCGTGGATGGTCCTCGTCGGATCGGGCGTCCTCGAGGCGGTCTGGGCGACCGCGCTGGGTCGGTCCGACAACTTCAGCCGGCCCGTGCCGTCGATCGTGTTCCTCGTCGCGATGGTGCTCAGCATGGCGGGGCTCGCGTACGCGATGCGTGAGCTCCCGGTCGGGACCTCCTACGCCGTGTGGGTGGGGATCGGCGCCGTGCTGACCGTCGTGTACGCGATGGTGACCGGGGACGAGCCGGTCTCGTCGGCGAAGGTCGTGTTCCTCACGGGCATCATCGGTTCGGTGATCGGGCTCAAGGTCGTCGCCTGAGCGGGCGGTCCGGTCGACGACGTCGACCTCAGGAACCCGGTGCCGCTCGGGTCACCCGGTGATGCCCCCGTACACGTCGAGCACGTCGGAGCGAAGGATCGCACCGACCGAGGGGTCACCGAGCCAGGTGGCCGCACGTTCGGTCAGCTCGGACCGGACGTCCACGTGGTAGTCGGGCCGCGAGCTGCGCGTGCTGTCCAGCCAGACGGAGTGCAGCGTGAGGGGCACGTCGAGGTCGCCTCGGCCGAGACACGCGATCGGTCCCGCCGCCAGGTCGTCCGCCCGGAAGACCCACAGCTCCGTCCCGGACGAGTGCTCGGTCCGCTCGTCGCCGTAGACGACGCTGATCACGTAGCCGTCGGCGCTGCCGGTCGCGCTCCCTGCTCGGGGGACGAACGTCGGGGTCCACCCGAAGCGGTCGCCCGGGTAGAAGAAGCAGTCCATGGTGCGCCCGGCGTCGTGGTCGGTGCGCACGAGGCTCGAGGGCACCCCCTCCCAGGGCAGCTCGGCGAAGGGGACGAGCCGGTAGGGGTGCTCCGTGAACCCGGCGGCGACCCGTTCCACCGCGAGGCCGGTGGGGAAGCCGGAGTTGGCGTGGAAGACGTCGCCGAGGGTTGCGTTCGGCGTGAGCGGGTTCCGGGCGACAAGGCCGCCGGTGCCCCAGGTCGAGTCGTCGAAGTAGAGGTGCTGGTCGACCACCCGTCCCGTGAGCGCGTCGATCTCGTAGCGCCCGACGACCCCGATGTCGTAGTTGACCGGGGTGATGGCGTTCACCAGCTCGCTGCGCACCGGCGTGCGGTCGATCGGGTGCAGGTCGTACGGCTGGACCCACTCGGCGAAGTCGCTTGCAGAGGTGTGCGCCGAGTGCACCACCAGCCGCTCCCGCGTGCTGTCGAAGTCGACCATGAAGTGACCGGACTCGCGAGGCACGACGGCTCGTTGCGCCACCACCGACGCCGTCGTCGACCGGAGGTCGTCGCGGCTGATCACGTAGAGGTGCGACACGGGCCGCGGCACCATGGTGGCCCCCGCCTCGGTGGAGTTGGGCGGGTTGAGCAGCTTCCCCGGCTCGATGGTGCCGGACGCATCGAGGATCACGAGGTGGTGGCGAGTCACGCAGATCTGGTGGGCGTTCTGGCTGATCAGGAGCGGCTGCAGGTCCGGGGTGAGCACGGGCACGCGCTTGATCGACCCGGCACCGTCCCAGGCCAGGACCTCGAAGTAGACCATGCCCGGGATCGGCACGATCGACAGCGACACCCCGTAGTACTCGCCGGTCTCCGCGTCGTACGGCGGGTGCGCGCTGGTGATGTTCATGGGACAGAGCAGGCGGTTCCAGGGCAGGTCGGCGATCGCCCGGTAGTCGTCGAGGCGCCCCACGGGGGTCAGCGGCTCGAGGGTGTCGGGATCCAGCTCCCACGGGCGCCCTCCGTCCGCCGTGGCGATCAGGCGGTTGCCGTCCAGGGCGACCAGCGCGGTGTTCGTCTGGTTCTGGAGCCCGAGCGGGCCGAGGCGCATCATCCCGCGTGACTCGAACCGGTACGACGTCGACGCGAACGCGTCCGCCATCAGGTAGTCGGTGGTCCGCAGCAGCTTCGACCTGATGACCGGCGCATCCCCGCCGAGATCCACCCGCCAGATCAAGCCGTCACCGCTGAAGCCGGCGTCGTCGGGGCGCAGTGCGAGCGACTGGAAGAACACGTGCCCGGCGAGGTCGGGGGGGAGCGCTCCGGACAGCACCTCGAGCGTCGCCGGCGCCGTCTCGGTGGTGACCCGATGGTTGAACGCGGCCGGCATGCGGGCCCAGCGGTCACGCCCGCCGGTGGCGCCCGGCGCCATGTGGGGCGACGACGCCAGCGGGTCGGCGGGGTTCGCGGGGGTGCACGAGGTCGCGCCCCATCCCAGCGCCATCGCAGCACCACCACCAGCAGCACCGCGCAGGAACGCCCGACGATCCATTCCCGACTCCCCCTCGCTCGGCGGCCCACGCTGGCGACGCCGTGGTAAACACCGTATACCTGCGCCCGTCGGCTGTCACCGGGAGCCGCCGCGCGGGGGAGGGAGGACCCCATGCCGACGCCCGACTGCCTCACGACGAGCACGCACCGCGATCTGGACCTGCAGCTCGTGGACGGGACGTGGCCCGTCGACGTGGACGGCGACGTGCTGTTCTCGGCGCCCCTGATCAGCGGCGCAGCGCCGTACGGGCTGTTCGATGCCGGGTGCGCCATCCGCCTCGCGTTGCGCCCGGGCCGGCACGGCGCCGCAGCCGACCGGTTCGCGTGGCGGGTCCGGCCGATCGACACCCCGGGCCGGCGCCTGCAGCAGCTCGACCCGTCCTGGTTCGTCGCCAACTCCGTAGGGTTCCGCTCGCCGTTCGGCCCGCTCAACGCCGCGAACACCGCGCCGCTGCCCTGGGGTGACCGCCTCTTCGCCACGTGGGACGCCGGCCGGCCCGTCGAGCTCGATCCGGTCACCCTCGACTTCGTCGGCGAGGTCGGCACCATCGAGAGCTGGGGGCCCTCCGCGCTGTTCGGCGACACGTTGCTCCCCACCCTCCTCAGCTCGGCCCACCCGGTCGTGGATCCCGACCGCGGCGGCATGTGGACCACCAAGCTCGAGCCCGCGTTGGGGGAGGGCTTCGCGCTGGCGCCGTCGGTCGTGTGGTGGCACCCGGACGACACCGCCGTGCGCGTGTGGCCCCTCGACGGCATCGCCTTCCAGGGGTCGACCCACACGGTGAGCCAGACCCGCGACTGGCTGATCGTGGCCGACTCGGGCAACTTCCGCGCCGACATGGGCGAGATCCTCGGCGGTGAGCGGACGGTGACGGTCGACCCGGACGCGCCGGTCTGGCTGGTGCGGAAGGACCAGCTGCTGGCCACGGCCCCGGGCACGCCCTTCCGCCCGGTGTGCTGCCGCGTCGCCCCGCCGGCTGGTCACTTCTACGCCCGGTACGACGACAGCGACGGCATCGCCGTCGTGTGGGAGGGGATGGATCTCGTGGACCTCGGGATGCACATCCGGCCCGACGACGTCGACGTGCTCGGCCGAGCCGTCAACCCGGCGTCGGTCGGGCTCTACAACATGGGCATGGCGCCGAGCAGCCTGACGGAGCTGGTCTTCGAACCCGGGACCGGCACGGTCGTCCACCGGGCGACGGTGCGCGAGGACTGGTCGATGAACCTGCAGCTCTCGGCGATGGACTGGGGGGTCGAGGGCATGGACGCCCCGGAGCTGCACCACGTGGACTACCAGGGCTGCCGTCCGGACCGGATCACCGAACGCGCCGCGTCGAGGTACGCGGATCGCTTCGATCGGCGCTCGGTGGAGGAGGAGACACCCGGCTCGCTGGTGTCGTTCGAGCGCGGCAGCCTGGCCGTCCGTGCGCGGTGGGACTACGAGGACCCCGGGGACCTCGTCACCTCGCCCACCTTCGTGCCTCGCTCGGGCGGGGGAGCGGCCAGCCGCCCCGGCGGCGCGGACGGGTACGTGGTCCAGCCGGTGCTCAGCGACGACGGGTTCCGTGTCGAGGTGTTCGACGCCGCGGACGTCGGCGCCGGTCCGACGGCCACGCTGCGCGCCGTGGCACGTGAGTGCGTGCCGCTGCTGCTGCACTCGGCGTGGATGCCGCCGGCGCGCGGGCTGGTGGACGCGCCCCGGATCCGGTTCGCCGAGGAGGTCACGGACGCCCGGCTGGCGGGGCTGGACGGCGAGCAGCGGGCTGCGGTCGCGACGGTCGCCGCCGAGCTGTCGGCGCGCTGAGCGGGCCGAGCGATCGGGGCGTCAAACGCCGAGGTAGCCCGCCTCAACCTCCGCTCGACGCTCGGCGATCTCCGTGGCCGGCCCTTCGAGGGCCACGCGCCCCCGCTGCAGCACGTAGCCGCGGTCCGCGACGGCGAGTGCCAGGTGGACGTGCTGCTCGACGATGAGCACCCCGGTGCCGGTCTCGGTGGCGATGCGCCGCACGACGTCGAGCAGCTGTGCGGCGACGATCGGGGCGAGGCCCATGCTCATCTCGTCGATCAGCAGCAACCGGGGGCGACCGACCAGCGCCCGTGCCAACGCCAGCATCTGCTGCTCGCCGCCCGACAGGAGGCCGGCGCGCCGACCGTGGAGCGGTGCGAGTGCGGGGAACCACTCGTCCAGCACCGCATCCGGGAGTGCCCCCGCTCGGCGTCGCGGGCGCCCGAGGCGGAGGTTCTCGGCGACGGTGAGGCCGACGAAGAGGGCTCGATCGTCGAGCACCACTGCCATCCCGCGCCGGGAGCGGCGGACGACCCTGCCCGCCGACGCGCCCCGTCGCGCCGGTTCCTCCTCCCCGAGGATCCGGAGGACGCCGGACGTCGGAGCAAGGAGGCCTGCGACCGTCAGGATCGTGGTGGTCTTGCCGGCGCCGTTCGCGCCGAGCAGTGCCACCACCTCGCCGGAACCCACCTCCAGGTCGATCCCGTGCAGCACCGCACCCTCGGCGTAGCCGGCGGTGAGCCCGCGCACCGAGAGCAGCGGTTCGTCGGCGGTCACGAGCCGGCCCCCAGGTAGGCGTCGAGGACGGCCTCGTCCGAGCGGACCATGTCGGGAGTCCCGCTCGCGATGAGTCGACCGAAGTCCAGGACGTCGACGCGGTCGCACACCGCCATGACCAGGGACATGTCGTGGTCCACGAGCAGCACGCTGGTCCCGGCGTCCGGCAGAGCACGGAGCACCTCGGCGAGCGCGGCGGTCTCGTCGGGGTCGAGTCCGGCTGCGGGCTCGTCGAGCACCACGATGGCGGGCCGCGTGGCCAGCGCCCGCGCCAGCGCCACGAGCTGTCGCTCGCCCTGGGAGAGGGTCGAGGGCAACCGATCGGCGAGCCCGGCGATCTGCAGGCGGTCGAGGACGGGCCCCACGTCGAGCTCGGCGCCCCGAGCCCAGAGGAAGTCGCGCACCGTGGTCCGCCACGTCGGCACGTGCGCCGTCAGCTCGAGGTTCTCGCGGACCGTGAGGTCGTCGAACAGCTCGCCCGACTGGAACGTCCGCGTCAGTCCCGCCCGCACCCGCCGCTGGGGGGCCAGGCGCGTGATGTCACGCCCGGCGAGGGTCACGGTGCCGCGAGCCGGTCGGACGAAGCCGGTCACCGCGTCGATGAACGTGGTCTTGCCCGCGCCGTTGGGCCCGATGAGGCCCACGACGTGCCCGGCCGCCACCTCGAGGTCCACGCCGTCGAGTGCGACGAGGCCGCCGTGCCGGACGGTCACGCCGGCGGCGCGGAGCACCACGTCCGTCACGCCGGATCCACCGCGGTGAGGTCGGCGGACGCCGGCGCGTCGGTGTGCGACCGCCCTGCGCCGAGCCGCGCCAGCGCGCGGGACACGAGCCCGGTGATCCCCGCAGGAGCGGCGATGGCGGCGACGACGAGCGCGAGCCCGCTCCACGCCAGCGTGGAGCCGTTGCCGGCCGAATCGCCGCTCGTCAGCGCCGTGAGGAAGCCGCCCTGGGCCAGCAGTCCCGCGAGGACGGCGCCGCCCACGCTGGCGATCCCGGCGAGGTACGTGAGCGCGACCGCCACCAGCGACCCGATGACCATGAACGAGGTCGGCGAGAGGGTCGTGACCGAGAACGCGGTGAGCACGCCGGCGAGCCCGGCCAGCGCGGACGACGTGGCGAACGCCCCGAGCTTCGCCCGCGCGACGTCCACCCCGGCCGCCGCAGCGGCCCGCTCGTTGGCCCGGACCGCCAGCCAGCGGAGGCCCGTCGGATTCCGGCGGGCGTTCGCCACGGCGCCCGCGCACGCTGCGACCACCACGACGCAGACCGCGCCGAACTGGGGTCGGAAGTTGCCGGCGCCACGCGCCGAGATGCCCACGTCCCACCCGAAGATCGTCGGACGCGGCACCCGGGCGCCGCCGACACCCCCCGAGAACGGCGTGCTCGCGAGCACGAGCTGCTCGATCGCCACGGCCACGGCGAGCGTGGCGACGCCCAGGCTCATGCCCCTGACTCGGGTGGCCGGCCACGCCACGGCCACCCCGACGGCCGCGGCGACGAGGGCGCCCGCCGCGAGGACGAGCAGGAAGGGGACGCCCGCGTCGATGAGGTGGAGGGAGGTGAAGCCGGCGATCCCCGCCAGTGCCAGCGGGGCGAGCGAGATCTGGCCGGTGTAGCCGGTGACGACCACGACCGAGAGCGACGTCAGCGTGGCGATCGACGACACAATCACGCCGTGCCGGACCGTGGCGTCGCCGAGCCACAGCGCCGCGAGTGCGATCCCGGCCACGGCCGCCGTCGTGACCATGACGAGGCGGGGCCGCGGTGCGGGAGGTCGGCGGGTGGTGAACGCCGTGGCGCGCCCCGGGATCGCGTCGCCGCGCACGGCCAGGACCACGACGATGAGCAGCAGCGGGATGGCCTGCTGCACGCCGGTCGTCGGGAGCCACGACGGCACCCAGGTCGCGCCGGGCCGGACCGCCCACCCGAGCACCAGCGACTGCACCATGCCGAGGCCCAGCGCGGTGGCTGTGGTCACGCCGAAGGACTCGAAGCGGCCGAGAAGCGCTGCCGCCAGCGCGGGGACGACGAGCAAGGGCGTGGTGGCGGTACTGATTCCCGAGATCGGCTCGATGAGCACGACGGCGAGGCCGCCGAGCGCGGTCGCTGCCATCCAGTTCACGACCCCGACGCGGTGCGGCGAGATGCCCATCAGGAGCGCACCCCGTTCCTCGTGCGCTGCGGCGCGCGTGGCGAGCCCGAACCGGCTCCAGCGGAACACCACCACGAGCACGACCGTGACGGTCACGACCAGGCCGGCGAGGACCACGCGGTTGGCGGTCACCGTCGTGCCCAGCACGTGGACCGGCGTGGCCGGGAGCACGGGGCGGCGCCGGACGACGCTGCTGCCGCTCACGGGGAAGCGGAGGCGGGCGGTCTCCTGGAAGTAGAGGAGCAGCCCGAGGGAGGCGACGACGCGGGCGAGCGGCGGCGCCGACCGGAGCGGGCGGACGACGAGCCCGTACCCGAGTGCGCCGAGGGCGCAGGCGAGCAGCACGGCGACGGCCAGCGCGGTGGCGAGCGTGGGATGCGGCACGAGGTGGACGCGCTCGGGGAGCCCGAGGATCGGCAGCACCAGGTCGCCGGTCTCGCGGAACTCGAAGTAGGCGAGCGCCACGTACATCCCCGTCGCCGCGTGCGCGAAGTTCACGAAGCCCGAGCTCTGGTGGGTCAGCACCAGGCCCAGGGCGAGGGCGGCGACGACCGCGCCACCCCCGACTCCGGCGAGGAGGAAGCCGATCGACGTCGTCACGGGTGGCGGCTGGCGTCAGCCGCGCTCGATGGCGCCGACGTCGACCCAGTCGCCGATCTGCCGCAGCGTGCCGTCGTGCATCTCGGTGAGGATCTGCTGCGGCGCGCACATCGCCGGCAGATCGGTGAACTGCTGCCGGTCGCACGTGTAGGGGTGGCCGGCGAAGCTCGGCGTCCCTACCTGCTGACCGAGCGCCGCGATCACCTTCGCGGGGGCCGGGTCGCCGTCGAGGCCGGCGAGGATCCGGTAGAGGTTCATGAAGGCGCGGAACGACACGGTCCCGGCGCCGATCGGGTCGAGCCCCGCCGACCCGTACTTCGCGATGACCCCGTCGTACAGCTGCTGGTCCGCACTCGGGTCCTCCGGCCGGACCGGTCCCTCGACGTTGAACACGATGCCCTCGGTGGCGTCGTTCCCCGCCTGCTCGGTGATCGCCGGCGAGGCGCAGGCGCCCACGAAGTACTTGGTGGCCCGCACGCCGAGGGCGTGCAGCCCGTCGAAGCCCGCCCGGCAGCCGGTGTCGGCCGCGAGCACGAAGATCGCGTCGGGGTCGTCCGCCGTCGCTGCCGCGAGCGTGGCGCTCAGGTCGGTGGCGATGATGGGGTAGGGGACCATCTGGACCTCGGCGCCGGACCGTTCGAGCACGCGTCGGCCGACCTCGGCGGCGTCAGCGATCGACCCGAAGTCGCCGTACACCACGGCCACCCGCTCGGCGCCGCTCTTCACCGCGTGGTCGGCGAACGCGACAGCAGCGCCCCACGTGCCCCCGCTGAACTGGAACGAGTTGGGTGCCGTCACCGAGCGGTCGCTCACCGGGATCCCGCCGACGTACGGGATGTCGTTGTCGTCGAGGACGTCGATCGCGTTGCCGAACACGTCGATGCCGCCGAGCACCGCCACCGCCCCCTCCTCGACGAACCGCTGGCCGCACGAGGTGGACCCCTCTGCCGAGAACTCCGTGTTGCACACCTCGAGCCGGATCGGTCGGCCGTGGATCCCGCCCAGCTCCTCGTTGACGAACTCGACGGCAGCCGTCGCCGCGGCGCTCAGCTCGGGGTAGCTGCCCGCCGGGGTGTTCTCCTGGTTCACCATCCCGATGAGGATCGGCTCGCCCTCGGCCGGGCCCGTGGCGTCCGGGACGACGTGGGCGAGGATCGAGCGGCGGGCGCACTCGACCAGCGACGCCTCGTCGCAGTGGCCCGCACCGGTGGCGACGGTGGTCCCCGTCGCTGCGGGGTCCTGGGTCTCGCTGCACCCGGACGTCGTCGCGGCCACCACCAGGGCGACCAGCAGCGGAGCGATGCGCCTCACGTTCATGTCCCCCCGGGGAGCTCGTCGGCGGCCCACCCCGGCCGTCGTGGTGAACACTGTATAGCTGGCCGTCGCGAGGGCTCGCTGCTACCCGGACGTGGGCGCGTAGCCAGCGAGCAGGTGCGAGAGCATCTCGCGGACGAGGCGGTCCTCGGTGGCGGTGTCGAGGCCGAGGCCGAGCTGGAGGACCGACGCGACGCCGTGCATCGCCGCCCAGAGGACGAGCGTCGTCTCGAAGACGTCACCGGCGGCGACGGAGCCCTCCGCCATCGCGTCGGCGACGGTCGAGGAGGCGATCGTGAACGCGGCGGTCGCCCCGGGGAGCTCGGACGCGGTCGCACCGGTCTCGAAGGGACCGGGCGGGAAGAGGAACATGACCCGGAAGAGCTCCGGCTCCCGGCGCGCGTGGTCGACGTACGCCTGGGCCTGGCCGGTGATCCGCTCCAGCGCAGACTCACCCGGGACCGCCTCGTAGGCGGCGAGGAGCGCCTCGAACTCGCCTTCCGCCACGGCCCGGAGCAGGTCCTTCTTGTCGGCGACGTGCGCGTACAGCGCCGCCGCCGTGACGCGGAGCACCGCCGCCAGGCGACGCAGCGACAGCGCCTCGAGGCCGCCCACGCGGATCATCTCACGCGCGGCCGTGACGATCGCGCTGCGCTCGAGCAGGGGGCGATCGGCGGGCGTGGCCATGCGGCGACGCTACGCGGTGAACACCGTTTACCAACGTCCGAACGCTCACTACGCTGCGCCTTCGTGACCACGACGACTTCCGCCTCCGCGACCGAATGGCCCGACAACCCCTGGTTGCAGGGCTACTTCGCGCCGGTCCACGACGAGCTGACGGCGACCTCCCCGACGATCGTCGGTGAGCTCCCCGACGGCCTGAGCGGCACGTTCCTCCGCAACGGCCCCAACGCCCAGTTCCCTCCGGTGGGCCGGTACCACCTCTTCGACGGCGACGGGATGCTCCACGGTGTGTCCTTCGACGGCGAAGGCGGGGCGACCTACTCCAACCGGTGGATCCGGACCGCCGGGTTCGAGGCCGAGCGCGCCGCGGGGCGGGCGCTCTTCGGAGGCCTGAGCGAGTTCCGGCTGCCACCCGACGACGTCGTCGCCACCGCGGGTCCGATCAAGAACACCGCCAACACGCACGTGGTGCGCCACGCGGGACGGGTCCTGGCGCTCATGGAGGGGTTGGGCCCGGTCGAGGTGGACGAGCGGCTCGGCACCGTCGGGCCCTTCGACTTCGACGGCCGGCTCCGCGGGGCGATGACGGCGCATCCCAAGGAGGACCCGGTCACCGGCGAGCTGGTGTTCTTCGGCTATTCGCCGATGCCTCCGTACCTGCGGGTCCACACCGCCGACCGCGACGGGCGCCTGACGTGGACCACCGAGGTGGACCTCCCCGGGCCGGTGATGATGCACGACTTCGTCGTCACGGCGACCTCGGTGGTGCTCTTCGACCTCCCGGCAGCCTTCGACCTCGAGGCGATGCTGCGCGGCGAGCCCGGCATCACCTGGCGACCCGAGCGGGGGGCACGCATCGGTGTGCTGGCCCGCGGTGCCGACGGCAGCGAGACGCGCTGGATCGACGTGGACCCGTTCTGGGTGTTCCACTTCCTCAACGCGCGCGACCTGCCCGACGGCGCCATCGAGGTCACCGGGTGCCGCGCCGACCGGCTCAACACGTCCTTCGACGACGAGCAGCTCGCCGACGGGTTCCGGCCGCACCTCCATCGCTGGCGCCTCGACGTCGACCGGGGGACGTTCCACGGCGAGGCGCTGGACGACCGCCCGACCGACTTCCCTCGCCTCGACGACCGCCGGACCGGGCTCGACCACCGGTACGGGTACACGACGCACACCGCCGAGTGGTCCCCCGACGTGGCCGCCTTCGACGGCGTCATCAAGCACGACCTCGGCGACGGCACCTCGCGGGTCCACCGCTACGGAGCCGAGACGGTCTGCGGTGAGACGGTATTCACGCCCGACCCCTCCGGGTCCGACGAGGACGCCGGGTGGCTGCTCAACTTCGTGCACGACCTCCGGGCCGACCAGAGCTCGCTGGTGGTGCTCGACGCGTCGACCCTGGAGGAGGCGGCCCGCGTGCTCATCCCGCGGCGCGTCCCGTTCGGGTTCCACGGCAGCTTCCTGGCGCAGGCATGAACCCGATCATCGGTGGCATCGCGGCGACCCGTGGGGAGCAGCCGGCCGTGGTCGACGAGCGGGGGACGACGACCTGGGCGCAGCTCGACGAGCGCTCGACCCGGCTGGCCGTCGCGCTCGGGGAGCGGGGCCTGGCGGCCGGCGACCGCGTCGTGGCGGTGCTCGGCAACCAGGCCGAGCTGGTGGAGCTGTCCCTGGCGTGCTGCGTCGGCGGCTTCGTCCTCGTGCCCCTCAACTGGCACTGGGTGGCACCCGAGATCGCCTACGTGCTCGACGACGCCGGCGCCGCAGCGGTGGTCGCCGACGAGCGGTTCGTGGACGTGGTGGACGCGGCGGTCGCGGCGTCGGACGACCACGCGGTGCCGCGCATCCTCGTCGGGTCGCGTGAGCTCGACGGCTGGGCGGCGTACGAGGTTTTGATCGCCGCGGCGTCGTGCGTCCTCGACGAGCCCACCAAGGGCGGCCCGATGTTCTACACGTCGGGCACCACGGGACATCCGAAGGGCGTGCGCTCGGCGCTCACCTCGGTCGGCGGATCACCCGATCTGTTCGTCCTGATGGCCCACTCGATGGGTCCGACGCTCGGGGTCGCGCCCAGCGGGCCGGACGTCGAGGCGCCGCCGTGCGTCCAGCTGATCTGCGGTCCGATGTACCACTCCGCCCAGTGGGTCTTCGCGATGTTCACCCTGCTCTGCGGCGCTCGACTCGTGCTGCAGCACCGCTTCGACGCCGCCGAGCTGTTGGACCTCGTCGACGACCACGGCATCACGAACCTGCACCTCGTGCCGACGCAGATGTCCCGGATCCTGGCGCTGCCCGACGAGCGACGTGCCGCCTGCTCCGGGGCGACGCTCCGCAGCGTGCTCCACGGCGCCGCGCCGTGCCCGCCCGCCGTGAAGCGCTCACTGATCGACTGGTGGGGTCCGATCGTCACCGAGTACTACGGCGGCACCGAGGGCGGCTTCATCTCCGTGATCAGCGCGGCGGAGTGGCTGGAGCGGCCGACGAGCGTGGGCAAGCCGGTGCCCTTGATCGAGGTCGGGATCCACGACGCGGACGGCACGCCCCTGCCCGCGGGGGAGACCGGAGAGATCTGGTTCCGGCACCTCCTCGGCTCCGACTTCGAGTACCACAACGCTCCGGAGAAGACCTCGTCTGCCCACCGCCACGACGGGTCGGGGACCCTGGGGGACGTCGGCTACCTCGACGGGGACGGCTACCTCCACCTGGCCGACCGCAAGATCGACATGATCGTGTCGGGAGGCGTCAACATCTACCCCGCCGAGGTCGAGGGTGCGCTCGCCGGCCACCGGGCCGTCGCCGACGCCGCGGTCTTCGGCATCCCCGACGACGAGATGGGCGAGCAGGTGATGGCCGTCGTCGTCCCGATCGAGGCCCGCTCCGAGGACGAGGAGCTGACCGCCGAGCTGGAGGCGCACGTGCGGTCGCAGCTCGCCGGCTACAAGTGCCCCCGGCGCTGGGAGCTGGCGGCGGAGCTACCCCGCACCGAGGCCGGCAAGCTGCTCAAGCGGGAGCTGCGCGAGCCGTACTGGTCGGGCGTCGACCGCGCGATCTGACTGCGGCCCCGAGGACGCGCCCGAGTGGCGAACGAGCGCCGTGCCACGATGGCCGGGTGACGGTGACCCTCTCGCGCGACCTCGTCGTCAGCACGGCGCGGGCGCAGATCGAGCGCGACGGGTCCGCGCAGCTCTCGTTGCGCGCGGTGGCGCGCGAGCTCGGGGTGACCGCGCCGGCGCTGTACGCCTACGTCGCGGACAAGCGTGAGCTGCTCGCCGCGGTCGCGACCGAGCACTTCGAGCGACTGATCGAACGGTTCGAGGGCATCGACGAGCCGGACCCGCTGGACCGCATCCGTGCGGTGTCACGCGCGTACGTCGACCACGCGCTCGAGTCGCCCGGGCTGTTCCGCCTGATGTTCCGGTTCCCGCCGGCGTCGACCGCGGAAGTGGAGGCCTTCCCACCCGCGGCGCACGCGTTCGAGGTGGCTGCCGAAGCGGTCGACGAGGCGGTCGCTCGCGGCCTGCTCTCGGTGCCCGACGCCAACGCCGCCTGCATGACGATGTGGGCTGCGGTGCACGGGGTGTGCGAGATCCTCCTGATGGAGTTCGGCTTCGATGAGGACGCGGCCGAGGCGTTCATCACCGGGACGATCGACACGGTGCTCGCGGGCCAGATGGCGCCTCGGTCGTAGCCCGGCAGCGGCACGCGGTCCGGGTTCGCCTTCCCGGCGCTGGACGAACCCCCGGCAGGTTCGGTAAACACCGTTTAGCGCGACTGCGAGAGGGGCCCGCCGTGCCGACGCTGACCTCCAACCTCTTCCACGGGACCGGCGAGACCGACCACCGCCTGGAGGTCGTCGCCGGCGAGTGGCCGAGCGACATGGACGGCGCCGTCGTGATCGTCGGACCCGACAAGCGAGCACCGGGCGGTCACTGGTTCGGCGAGCGCGGACTGCTGTGCCGGATCGAGTGCACCCCCGATGCGTACGGTCGCATCCCGGTGCGCCA
>JAEZFI010000003.1 GCA_023437745.1 Actinomycetes bacterium | reverse complement strand
GCGGGGCGCGGCGGCGAGGGGGACTTGGACCTCGACCGCTGCCTCGACGCGGTCCTGGTAGCCGGGGCGGGGCGGAGTGTGCCCCGCCTCGACGACCTGACCACCACCCGCTGGTCCCGCCCGGCGGTCTCGCTCTGCCTGCTCGTGGACCGCTCGGGGTCGATGGCCGGCGAGCGCCTGGCCGCAGCGGCGGTGGCGGCCGCGGCCGTCCGGCTGCGCCACGGCGTCGATTGCGCGGTCGTCGCGTTCAGCGAGGAGGCCGTCGTGCTGGCATCCCACGGCGAGGCCCGCGAGCCCGAGGCGATCGTGGGCGACCTGCTGCGCCTCCGGGGTCACGGCACGACCGACGTGGGGCTCGCGCTCCGCACTGCGGCGACGCAGCTCGCCCGCTCGTCCGCCGGCCGTCGCCTCACCCTGCTGTTGAGCGACTGCCGATCGACCACCGGCGCCCCACCGCAGCCCGATGCGCGTGCGCTCGACGAGCTGGTGATCCTGGCGCCTGAGGACGACCTGGCCGACGCCACGGCGCTGGCCGACTCGTGCGGCGGCCGAAGCCTGCCGGTGGGCGGCCCGTCCACCGTCGCCGAGACGTTGGTCCTCGCCCTGTCCCGCTGACCGAGTCGGGCCCGGTCAGCGGGTGAGCTCGGGGCGCGTGGCGATCGCGTCGAGGGCCTCGGGGTTGGCCAGGGCCGTGGTGTTGCGCACCGGCCGGCCGTTGACGGCGTCGCTGACCGCGAGCTCCGCCAGCTTGTTCGAACGGGTCCGCGGCAGGTCGTCCACCGCGAGGACGACCGCCGGCACGTGCCGGGGAGTGCAACCGGTGCGGATGCGCGCCTTGGTCTCCGCCACCAGCTCGTCGGTGAGCACGACGCCGTCGGCGAGGCGCACGAGCAGCACGATCCGCGTGTCGCCCTCCCACTCCTGGCCGAACACGAGCGACTCGAGCACCTCGGGGATGCCCTCGACCTGCCGGTAGATCTCGGCGGTCCCGATGCGAACGCCCCCCGGGTTGAGGGTGGTGTCGCTGCGGCCGTGGATCACGATCCCGCCGTGCTCCGTCCACGCCGCGAAGTCGCCCTGTGCCCAGACGCCGTCGAAGCGCTCGTAGTACGCGGCGTGGTAGCGGCTGCCGTCCTCGTCGCCCCAGAACCCCAGCGGCATCGACGGGAACGGCTGGGTGCAGACCAGCTCACCCCGCTCCTCCGGCGGGGACGTGGTCCGGTCGTCCCGCCAGACGTCCACCGCCATGCCGAGCGCCGGGCGCTGGATCTCGCCGGCGTACACGGGGGACGTGGGGTCGCCGGCGACGAAGCAGGCGCAGAGGTCGGTGCCGCCGGAGATCGAGGCCAGGTGCACGTCGGCCTTCGCGTCCGAGTAGACCCACTCGAACGATTCGACGGACAGCGGTGAGCCCGTCGATGCGATCGTGCGGAGGTCGGGCAGCTCGTGGTGGTCGGCCGGTCGGTACCCGGCCTTGCGGACCGAGTCGATGAACTTGGCCGACACGCCGAGGAAGGTCAGCTCCTGCGCGGCGGCGAGGTCGAACAGCGCTTCGGGGCCGGGGTGGAACGGCGAGCCGTCGTACAGCACTGCCGTGGCGCCCGACGCCGGCACCGACGCCAGCCAGTTCCACATCATCCAGCCGCACGTCGTGTAGTAGGCGACCCGGTCACCGGGCCGGATGTCGCAGTGGAGCTGCTGCTCCTTCAGGTGCTGGAGCAGCACGCCGCCGGTGCGGTGGACGATGCACTTCGGGACACCGGTGGTGCCGGAGCTGTAGAGCACGTACCACGGGTGGTCGAAGGGCAGCGCCTCGAACACCGGCGCCGCGCCGGCGTGGCCCGCCCGCCAGGCGTCCCAGTCGTCGCCGAGGGTCACGACCCGGCGCAGGCTCGGCAGGCCGGCCGCCACCTGCTCCAGCTGCGGCCGGCGGTCGAACCGCTTGCCCCCGTACGAGTAGCCCTCGCACCCCACCAGCACGAGCGGCGCGATCTGCCCGAAGCGGTCGAGCACGCCGTCGCGACCGAAGTCCGGCGAGGTGGAGCTGAACACCGCGCCGATCGAGGCGGCGGCGAGCATCAGGACCATCGCCTCCGGGCCGTTGGGGAGCCAGGCTGCAACACGGTCGCCCACACCGACGCCCTCGGCACGCAGGGCCGCTGCGACCTCGCCCACCGCAGCGCGGACCTCGGCGCGGGTCCACGTCGAGGCGCCCGACGGATCCTCGCCGAGGCCCACGAGCATCACGTCGTCGGGGCCGGCGCCGAGGCCGTCGAGGATCACCGACGCGACGTTGAGGTGCGCCTCGGGGAAGAATCGGGCGTGCGACATCTCGGCGCCGTGCACCACCACCGGGCCGGACGGAGCGTCGCCGAGACCCAGGTCGGTCCAGCACGCCGACCAGAACGCGCCGGGTTCCTCGACCGACCACCTGTGGAGCGCCTCGTAGCCGCCGTCGATGCCAGCGTGCGCCGCGAACCGCGCCAGGTTGGTGCCGGCGGACCGCTCGGCGTCAGGGGTCCAGAGGGGTGCGGCGCTCACTTGATGACGCCGCGGTGCGCCGCGTCGAGGAACTGCTGGCAGTACTCGATCGTCCGGACCGTGCGCGGCGACGGGAACACGTCGAAGGCGTGCTGCGCGCCGTGGAGCTCCACGTACACCACTGCATGCTCGGACGCGCCGGCCGCCGCCTGGGCGAAGGCGCGGGCCGACTCGACGGGGACCAGCGCGTCGCGGCTGCCGTGGATGATCATCATCGGCGGTGCATCCGCTCGGACCCGCCGGATCGGCGAGTAGGCCTCGAACGGCGCGCCGTCATCGGCGAACTTCGTGCCGAACACGATGGGCTCGACGAGCATCTGGCGGAACCCCTCGATCATCAGCCCGTCGGGATCGATCATGTCGTAGACGCCGTAGAACGGGATGGCCGCCTGCACCGAGCAGTCCTTGTCCTCGAAGCCCGGCTGGAACGTCTCGTCCCCGGCGGTCAGCGCCACGAGCGCGCAGAGGTGCCCGCCCGCGGACCCGCCGGTCACGCAGATGAAGTCGGGGTCGACGCCGTACTCGTCGGCGTGCTCGCGGATCCAGGCGATCGCCATCTTGCAGTCGACGAGGTGGTCGGGCGCCTTGGCCCGGGGCGACAGCCGGTAGTTGACGTTGAAGCCCACCCACCCGTTGGCCGCCATGTGGTTGAGGAGCGGGATGCCCTGCTCGCGCTTGTCGCCCAGCAGCCACGCGCCGCCGTGGATCTGGACGATGGCCGGCCGGCGGGTCCCGGCGCCGTCCCACGGGACGGTGGGCTGGTAGACGTCGAGCCGGAGGCGGTGCGTGTGGCCGTCGGGGGTGAAGACGATGTTGCGGGTGCGCACCCGGCGCTTCCGACCCCCGTACAGGAACGGCACCCAGGCACCCATCCGGACGGCCTTCGGTCGGCCCGACAGCTCCTCGTCGCCGAGGAACGGAGCGAGGGCGGCCGTGAACTGGTCGTCGGCCTGGCGGCCCTCGTCGATGAAGGTCACGAGGCCGGCCGCGGCCACGAGGTCGAGCGCGGTGGTCGCTGCGGCCGTCGGGCCGGTCACCTCGTGCCGCCGGTGCGAGCGGACGGCGCGGATCGTGTGGAGCACGAGCATCGGGAACGCTGCCTCGGTCATGATCCAGGCCCAGAAGAACGACGGCACCTGGAAGACCCGGCTGAACCGGCGCGGGGCCCGGCCGTTCGCGACACCGGCGACGGCCCAGATGGCCCGGCGCGTCGGGCGGGGCAACGCCCGGTACCGCGCCCAGATCGTGCTGAGGAGCTGCATCGGTTCAGCGTAGGGCGCCGCGAATCTTCGAGGAACGGCATCACGCACCAGCGGATCTCGGCCAGACTGTGCCGACGCACGACGGGGGTGGCGCATGCAACGACTGAGCGGGATGGACGCCTCGTTCCTCTACCTGGAGACGCCGACGAGCCACATGCACGTGGCCATGACCGGCATCTACGACACGTCCACGATGCCCAACGGCTACAGCTTCCAGGCGTTCAAGGACCACATTCGGTCACGCCTGCACCTGCTGCCGCCGTTCACCCGTCGCCTCGTCGAGGTGCCCTTCCAGCTGCACCATCCGGTGTGGGTGAACGACCCGAACTTCGACCTCGACTACCACGTCCGCCGGGTGGCGGCGCCGTCGCCCGGTGGTCGTCGCGAGCTCGGCGAGATCGCCGGGCAGATCGCCTCGATCCCGCTCGACCGCACCCGCCCGCTGTGGGAGGTGTGGGTCGTCGAGGGCCTCAAGCACGACCGCATCGGCTTCATCGCCAAGGTGCACCACTCGGCGATCGACGGCGCATCGGGCGCAGAGATCATGACGGCGCTCTACGACCTCGAGCCCACCCCGCCCCCCGCCGAGTTCGAGGAGGTGCCGCCCGAGCACGTCCCGAGCGACGCCGAGCTGGTCTCCTACGCGGTCGCCTCGCGGTTCCGCCGGGTGGGCAACCTCCCCCAGCTCGTGACCCGCACCCTGATGGGCGTGAACAACGTGGTGCGGAACCGCACGGACCCCGAGGGCAAGGTGGGCGCCGTCCCGCTCACCGCGCCCCGCACGCCGTGGAGCCACGCCATCACGTCGCACCGCTCCGTGTCGTTCGCCCGGATCAGCCTGGACGAGGCGAAGGCGGTGAAGGACGCGTTCGGCGTGAAGATGAACGACGTGGTCCTGGCGGTCGTCGCCGGCGCACTGCGTGGCTACCTCGAGGAGCACGACGCACAGCCGGCCGACCCGCTGATGGCGGTCGTCCCCGTCTCGGTGCGCACCGACGAGGAGGTCGGCAGCAACGGCAACCGGGTGTCGGCCATGTTCACGTCGCTGGCCACGAACATCGACGACCCGGTCGAGCGACTCCACGCGATCGCCGCCGGGACGGTCGGGGCGAAGACCGAGCACAACGCCGTCGGCGCACGGATGCTGACCGACTGGGGCGAGTTCGCCGCCCCTCGCACGTTCGCGCTCGCCAGCCGCCTCTACAGCTCGATGAAGCTGGCCGATCGACACCGGCCGATCCACAACCTCGTGATCTCCAACGTGCCGGGTCCGCCCTTCCCGCTGTACCTGGCGGGGGCCGAGCTGGTCGCTGCCTACCCGATGGGTCCGATCCACGAGGGCGCCGGCCTCAACGCGACGGTCCTGAGCTACCGGTACTCGATCGACTTCGGGTTCATGGCGTGCCCCGAGCTGGTGCCCGACGTGTGGACGCTGGCCGAGCAGGTCCCGAAGGCGTTCGAGGCGCTGAAGGCGGCGGCCGGCATCACGACGGCCGCATCACCCAGCACCAACGGGTCGTCGGCCGGCTCGAACGGCTCGTCCCCGGGTGCACCGAAGCGAAAGCGCGCCCCGGCCAAGCGGAAGCCCGCCGCGGCCAAGCCCGCCTGAACCCTCCCTCCACCCCCGTTTCGGGTCGACTGAACCGCGCCGAGCGCGGTCGAATCGACCCGGAACCGCGGTGAGGGCACCTCAGCTCGCCAGTTCCAGCGCTGCGGTGACCTGGGCCACCATCTCGGCCGGATGGTCGCGGGCGAACTGCCAGGAGAAGCGGATGGGGCGCCACCCGGCGAGCACCAGCGCGTTCTGCCGATCGAGGTCGGCGGCGAGGGCCGTCGGCGTGCCGTGCCGATCCCACCCGTCGCACTCCAGCGCCACCATCCGGTCCGGCCAGGCCATGTCCAGGTAGGCGACCCGCCCGGGGAGCTCGACCCGGTGCTGGAGTCGGGGCGCCGGGATCCCGGCGGCGAGCAGCCGGCCGAGCACGATGCGCTCGAAGTGGCTGTCGGTGCGGCCGAGGTCGCCGATGCGCTCCTCGAGCAGGCGGCGCATGGGCCCGATGCCGGGTCGTCCACGCCGGGCCAGCGCGCGCAAGCGGTCGGCGATCGCGTCCCAGGTCGTGAGCTCGCGGCGGACCGCGTCGTCGGCCATCTGGCGAAGCCGCTGGGGATGGACGAGCGCTCCGACGTCGAGCAGCGAGCGGGTCACCGTGGTGACGGGCAGCCCGTCCACCACGGCGACGTCGAGATCCGAGAGATCTCGTGACCGGTGCACCTCGACGCCGGCCAGCACGGGGAGTCGCCCGCGCCTCACCATCACGTCCACCACGCTGCGGCGCGAACCCTCGAGACCCCACCACGCCACGGCCGCGCGCTGCGAGAGGGCGCCGTCCCGAGTGGCGGCGACCGCAGCCCGCGACCGGAGGGTCCACGTCATCGGTGCGCCGGCCAGGCCGTAGGTGGCCGGCTGCAGCGGGACGAGGAGGCCTCCGTCGATCCGACGCCACACCGCGTCCTCGGAGAGCCCCATCGCCCGGATGTCGTCGAGGTGGATCGCCCCACCTCGGCCGTTGACCGCCCGCACGATCTCGGCGTCCTGCTCGGACATCTGCTTCCACCCGTCGTCGAATCGAGGAGGGGAAGGGCGCCGATCGTAGGCGGATCGATGGTACCGAGCGTTTCGGGTCGAGGGGAACCCCCCCCGCGCCGGGGGGGGT
>JAEZFI010000341.1 GCA_023437745.1 Actinomycetes bacterium | reverse complement strand
CCACAGCCCGGGGCCGAGCCGCCGATGCCACCGAGGACACCGGACGGGCGGGTCACCGGGGCGCGCCGCTGGCGGTCCCGGCGGACGGCGGCGGTGCTCGGTGTGGCGATCGCCGTGCTCGCCGGGGGCGCCTATGTGATCACGGGCCAGGCGTCGGCGGGCCCGATCGGCCTCGAGGGCGTGGGCGATGCCGGTGCCGACCCGTTCGCGGACGCCGTCGCCGTGACCGAGGTGCCGGACGTGGTGGAGGGCTACGTCGAGGTGGACGTGGTCGTCGACCCCGACACCGGCCTCGGCGAGGTGCCGGGCACGGATCCGGCGGTGTACGGCGGCCTGCCCGATGCGTTGACGTGTGACGTCCCGGGGCTCGCGGGCGCGCTCTCGGAGGGCGACCGTGCTGCGGCGTGGGCCACGGTGCCCGGCATCGACGCCGACGAGATCGACGACTACCTGGCCGGGCTCACCCCGGTGATCCTCACCGTGGACACGTGGGTCACCGGGCACGCCTACCGCGACGGTGCCGCGGTGCCGCAGCAGGTCGTGCTCCAGCGCGGCACGTCGGTGCTCGTCGACCCGACGGGCGTGCCGCGCGTGAAGTGCCTCAGCGGCAGCCCGCTGCTGCCGCCCCGACCCGGTGACGACCGGCCCGAGGACGCCCAGGGGGACCGCTGGGCGGAGTTCGACCCGGCGGCGGTCGCCGGCATCGTGCCCGGTGACGAGGTGGAGCGCTTCGACGTCGTCGACCTGACGACGGGTGACCGGTTCGAGGTGCCCGTCGGCGGCTCCATCCGTCCCGAGGGGATCACGCTCGCGGCGGACGGGCTGGGCGCCGTGCAGTTGGGTGATGCGCAGTCGGAGGTCGTCCGGGTGCTGTCGGCGCAGCTCGGCGAGCCCGACGCCCAGCGGTCCCGCGACTACGGGCCGGGCTGCCGCACCGTCACGATCTGGTGGGGCTGGGAGGACATCAACGATGACGCACTCATCGCCGAGTTCGACGCGTCGTCCGGGGAGCTCCTGAGCTACAGCTACACGAACTCCGGGCCCGACCCGAGCCCCCTGTACCTGATGGCGACGCCCGAGGGCCTCGAGGCGGGCATGTCGGTCGACGAGGTGACGAGTCGGCACCCCGGCGCGACCCGGCGCACCCGCGCGGGTGTCACCGAGTTCGTCGTCAGCAAGGACTACGTCATCTCGGCCCGTACGAGCAGTCGGCCCGGTGCCAACAGCCCGTACGTCGAGACGATCGCCGCTGGCGACGTGCCGTGCAGCGACGACTGATCGCGCCCGGTGACGTGCCCAGCGACCGGCTCAGGCCCACCACTCGACGGGGTGGACCCGGTGCTCGCCCGGCAGCCCCTTGAGCGCGATCTCCCTCGGCGGGCCCATCGTCACGTCGGTCACCGGCCGGACGAGGTCGTGGAGGAGCCCGGAGACCAGGATCTCGCCACCGGTGGCGGCGCCCGCGACGCGTGCGGCGATGTTGACGTGGGTCCCGAACACGTCGTCGCGCTCGCGCAGCGCCTCGCCCGTGTGCACGCCGATCCGGACCCGGATGGGCCAGCCCGGGTCCTCGGTGGCGAGGCGGGCGAGGGCTCGTTGGATGGCGACCGCGCAGTCCAGTCCCGCCCGGGCGCTGCCGAAGGTCACCATGAACCCGTCGCCGATGGTCTTCACCTCGGTGCCGTGCTGCGCCCGGAGGCACCCGCGGACGATCTCGTTGTGGCGACGCAGCGCCTGCATCCAGCGATGGTCGCCCATCGAGGCGGCCAACGCGGTGGAGCTCTCGACGTCGGTGAACAGGATCGTCAGCGTGCCGTCGGTGGCCGCCGGCGGGGGCGGGGTGTCGACGAGGCCGCGTTCCACCGCGCTCAGGACCATGGCGATCGAGGACCGAGGATCGAGCGTCGAGGTGGCGGTCGAGCGGCCGGCAGGTCGCGAGCCTCCGACCAGGATCTGCGTGTCGCCCACGACGACGGCGTCGTCCTCGTCCACGACCGTCGGCTGGTCGATGCGCCGGCCGTTCACCCAGACGCCGTTGCGCGAGTCGAGGTCGCGGACCTCGACCCCGTGCTCGAGCGGGGTCAGCTGCGCGTGCTGGCGGGAAGCCCGGGCATCGTCGAGCAGGAGGCCGTCGCAGTCGCGGCCGAGGCGCAGGGTGGTGTTGAGGACGAGGGTGAGCACGGTCCTCCCGGGCTGACGCACCTCGATCGTCCACTCCGCCACGAGGGGGGAGTATGTCAGCCTTGGGTGTCCCTGGGTCCGATGCGATGAGGAGCACGATGGAGCAGATCCAGATCCGGTCCGACGAGCGGGGCCTTCCCCCCGACCCCGACAGCCCGGTGCATCGGGTGCTCGTGGCCACGGATCGCTCCGAGGGCGGCGACCGGGCGGCCCGTTGGGCGGCCGGCATGGCGCGGCGTCACGAGGCCGAGCTGATCGTGGCCCGGATCGTCGCCCCGGGATCCGGCGCGACGGCTGCGTTCCTGGAGGACCTGTCGGCGTTCGCCCACGAGATCGGCGGGGGCACGGCGATGTCGCGGGTGGTCGAGGGCGAGGACCCCGCGGCGGCGATCGTGACGCTCGCCGAGGACGCCGGGGCGGACGTCGTGGTCGTGGGCAACTCGGGCATGCGTGGCCGGCGTGAGTTCCTGCTCGGGAACGTCGCCAACCGGGTGACGCACGCCGCTCGCTGCACGACCGTCGTCGTCCAGTCGTCCACGCTCGCCGAGGCGCCGCCTCGGACCGACCCGGAGGCCGATCCGCGCCGGGCCGAACGTGCGGCCGAGATCCTCGCCGTCCTCCGCCGCCACCGGTTGCTCGAGCTGCTCACCGACCTCGGGACCGGCGACGTCGCCGTCGAGCGCGCCGGCCGTCTCCGCGCGGCGCTCGAGGAGCTGGGGCCGACGTTCTCCAAGCTGGGTCAGATCCTGTCGACGAGGCCCGATCTGCTCCCCGCCGCGTACATCGACCAGCTCGCCACGCTGCAGAGCGACGTGCCGCCCCTCGACGAGGCGACCGTCGTGAGCGTCATGGAGCAGGAGATGGGCGTCCCGTGGGAGGACGTGTTCTCCTGGATCGACCCCCTCCCGCTCGCGGCCGGCACGATCGGCCAGGTCCACCGTGCCCGGCTCGCCGACGGCGCCCGCGTGGTGGTCAAGGTGCAGCGCCCGGCGGCCGCGGAGCTGATCCACCGCGACCTCGCCCTCCTCGAGCGCGTCGTGCGGGGGGCAGCCGCCAGCTCGACCGTGCGCTCGCTCATCGACATCGAAGGGCTCTTCGCGCAGCTCGGTGCCTCGCTGCGCACCGAGCTGGACTTCCTCCAGGAGGCCGAGCACCTCGAGCGGATGGCCGGGATCCTCGCCGGCTACGACCGCCTCGCCGTGCCCTCCGTGCACCGGGCGTACTCGACCCGGCGGCTGCTCGTGATGGACGAGGTGCAGGGCGTGCCGATCTCGCAGGCGCCCCACGACGCGGGCAGCGCCGAGGCCGCTCGGCAGCTCCTCGCCTCCTGCTTCCAGCAGACGCTCGTCGAGGGCTTCTTCCACGCCGACCCCCACCCCGGGAACCTGATGTGGAGCGACGAGAAGATCTGGATGATCGACCTGGGCATGGTCGGCGAGCTCGACGACGAGGTGCGGGGCCGGCTGACCCTGCTCCTCCTGGCGTTCTGGCGGGGTGACGTGCCGTTCATCTCGGACCTCACCCTCGGCCTGGCGCCGTCGAGCGTGCTGCCCGGGGTGGACCTCGACGCCTACGAGCGGGACCTCGGCGAGCTGATCGAGTCGGTGCGCTCGTCGTCGCTCCGCGAGATCGAGATCGGCCCGCTCCTGCAGCGCATCACCGAGGTCTCCGTCCGGCACCGCGTCCCCGTGCCGTCCAGCCTCGCGATGGTTGGGAAGTCGATCTCGCAGGTGCAGATGACCGTCGCCGACCTCGCACCCGACCTCGACCCGCTCGACGAGGCCGGACGCTTCTTCGTGCGGGACGTGACGCGTCGCATGACGGGCCGGGCCGATCCGGCCGGCTGGCTCTACGAGGCCGAGAAGCTGCGCCACCGTCTCGGGACGATCGCGGAGACGCTCGCCGTGGCGGGCGGGGCCCGGCCCGGACGCCGACTCGAGGTCGGCTTCGCGTCGGAGCGCCTCGAGGCGATCATCGTGTCGGCCGGCAACACCGTGGGGCTCGGCGTGGGTGGAGGCCTCGTGCTGCTGGGCGCGGCCGTGGCCGCCGCGTCCGAGCGCGCCCCACGCTGGGTGGGCGGCGCGCTCGGCTCGCTGGGGACGGCGCTCACCGCCGCGTCGGTCGGCTCCGCGGCGACGGCCCGCCGCCGCGTGGGTCCCGGGCGTCAGCTCACGTGAGCTTGAAGACCCGGCGGGCGTTGTCGCCCAGGAACTTCGGCCACACCTCGTCCTTGAACGGGACGTTCGGCATGTCGGTGAAGATCCGCTGCAGGCTGAGGCCCATGGGGAAGTAGCCGGCGTACATGATCTTGTCGGCGCCGCGGCTGTTCGCGTAGTCGATGATCGCCTTCGGGTAGTGCTTCGGGGCGAAGGCCGACGTGGAGTAGTAGAGGTTCGGCCACTTGAGCATGAGCTTCACCGCCAGCTCGGTCCACGGCTCGGCGCCGTGCCGCATCACGAAGGTGAGCTCGGGGAAGAAGTACATCACCTCGTCGATGAGCTCGACCTTCTGGGGCGCCATGGGGACCCGGGGCCCGGGCACGCCCACGCAGCAGAGCACCGGCACGTCCAGCTCGCAGCACTTCGCGTAGACCGGGTACATGCGCTTGTCGTTGATCGGCACGCCGGGGTTGCATCCTGCCGGGAAGAGCTGCACGCCCTTCAGGTCGTAGCTGTCGGCCGCCGACTGGATGGCGCGGAGGGCGTCCATGCCGTCGTTGGGGTCGACCGAGATCGAGGCCATGAAGCGGTCGGGGTGCTGCTCGAGGGCCTCCCGCTGGATGCCCCCCTCGGGACCGAAGCCGATCAGCGCCTTCTCGATGCCGTAGAGGTCCATCTGGTCGAGCGTGAACGCGATGACGTCACGGTCGGTGGGATCGTCCGGCACCTTCTTGAACATGTACTCGGCCGGGAACTTGAAGCCCTTGCTCTCGGCGTCGCGGAGGTTCGGCTTCAGGAAGTCGTACCAACCCTCCTTCTTGCCCGGCTCGGGGATCCCGAGCATCAGGTCGATGATTCCGACGTCCGTTGGCATGCCCATGCCCCGAAACTAGAACACGTTCCAGTTCGTCGCCCGATCCCCCCAGGTTCCGCGGGACCCACACGGCCATTCGCGACCTGCAGATGGCCGTTTCGGTCCCGCGGAAGTGGGAGAGATGGTCGATCTGGTCCCGCTGAACGGGGTCAGTCTGCGGTGAGGAGGACCGCGGCCCGGCTGGCGATGCCCGAGGTGCGGCGGGCCTGGCGGAGGAAGTCCCGGTCGATGCCGTTGGTGAGGTAGGCGAAGGAGAGGCCGGTCTCCGGGTCGGCCCAGGCGATCTGGCCCCCGGCGCCGTTGTGCCCGAACGCCCGGGGCGACACCGTGTGCCCCATGCCCCTCAGCGCCGAGCGGCCGTCGTCGCCGGCGAGGATCAGGCCGAGCGTCCGGAACGACGGGATGCCCAGCAGGGGGTCGGGCAACGTGGTCTGGGCGACGGCGGTCCCCTCGGCCAGCCACGCGGGGGTCCACAGCCCGGCCGGGTCGTGGAGGAGCGCCTGGTAGTAGCGGGCGAGGTCCGCGGCCGTCGAGACCCCGCCACCACCCGGGACACCGAGCTCGAGCACCTCGGGTCGATCGAACCCCAGCAGGGCCTCGGGGGTGACCTCGCCCTCGTCGAACGTGTCCACGCCGAACGCCGCCTGGAGGTCGGCCGGGGAGGGGAAGCTGCCGACCGCCACCAGGTGGGCAACGCGCTCGGCGGCGCCCGCCCCGCCGACCTGCGTGTCCGCCAGCCCGAGCGGCCGGGTGATCCTCGCCGCGATCGCGTCGCCGACCGGTCGACCGTCGAGACGCTCGATCAGCTCACCCAGCACCCAGTGGCCCGCCGTCGGGTGGTACTCGAAGCGGGTGCCCGGCTCCCAGGTCAGCCGCCACCCCGCCATCACCTCGCGGCGCGAGTCGCGGGTCGCCCAGCGGCGGGGTCCGAGCGGCGCGGCCGGGAAGCCGCCGGTGTGGGTCAGCAGGTGGCGGATCGTCACCGCCTCCTTGCCGTTCGCTCCGAACTCGGGGAAGTGCTCGACGACCCGGTCGTCGGGGGAGCACGCGCCCTCGGCGAAGAGCTGCCACATCACACCGGCGACCAGGGCCTTCGTGCAGCTGAAGACGACGTACCGGCTCGACGGGGTGGCGTCGCCGAACGCCTCGGTCCACACGACCCGACCGTCGAGCCCGACCGCCGCCTGGCACGACGGGAGCAGGCCCGCGTCGACCTCGCGGCGGATCCGGTCGCGGAGCGCCTCGAGCCGCCCGGGCTGCAGGTGCACGGCGACCGGCGGGAGGTCGGGTGAGGGTTCCGGGGTCATGTGTGGACGGTAGCGTCGGCTCCCGTGGCCGAGGGGTTCGAGGTGGCGCTGATCCTGGGGTCACTGCGCGCCGAGTCGTGGAACCGGAGGGTCGCAGAGCTCCTCGTGGAGGAGTCGCCGGACCACCTCCACTACCGGCTCGTGCGTCTGCGGGAGATCCCGCCGTACGACGACGACGACTGGCGCGCCGGTGAGCCCTCGCCGGTCGCCGAGCTGCGGGCCCTGCTCGACGCGGCGCACGGGGTCGTGGTGGACACGCCGTCCTACAACCACGGCATCGCGGGCCTGGTGAAGAACGCGCTCGACTGGGTGAGCCGCCCACCGTTCCAGGGTCCGCTGCTGGGCAAGGCGTCCGCCGCGATGTCCGTGACGACCGGTCGTCTCGAGCCGGCGGTCCCGGCCCGCCAGGCCCGCGACACGCTGGCCATCTGCGGCGCCGTGGTGATGGACGAGCCCGACCTGCTGGTGCGGAGCGTCGCCCACAAGGTGCGCGAGCACGGCGGCGAGTGGCCCGACGAGATCAGGCTCCGGGTCCGCGAGTTCGGGGCGAGGTTCGCTGAGCACGTGGGCGCCGTCGTGTCCGCGCACGAGACGTCCGACCCCGAGCGGGGCGGAGGAGGAGAGGGCTGATGTTCGACCTGACGGGACGAGTCGTCGTGATCACCGGCGGGAACGGCGGCATCGGCCTGGCGATGGCGCAGGCCGTCGCCGGGGCGGGGGCCGAGGTCGCGATCTGGGGTCGCAACGAGGCCAAGAACGCGGCCGCCGTCGACAGGCTGGCGGCGACGGGTCGGCGCGCCACCTCCCAGGTGGTCGACGTGACGGACGAGCAGGCGGTCGACGACGCGTTCGCCGCCACCCTGGACGCCCACGGTCGCGTCGACACGATGATCGCCAACGCCGGCGGCGGGGTGCCCGGGCCGATCCACGAGCTGACGCTCGACCAGTGGCGCCGAGCGATCGCCGTCAACCTCGACGCCTCGTTCCTGTGCTTCCGGGCCGCAGCGCGGCACCTGATCGCGGCGGGGGAGGGAGGCTCGCTCGTCGGGGTGTCCTCGACCAGCGCGCTCCACGGCGCTCCCGGGAACGAGGGCTACTCCGCGGCGAAGGCGGGCGTCGCCAGCCTCGTCCGAGGTCTCGCCGTGGAGCTCGCGCGCCACCGCATCCGGGCCAACACGCTGATGCCCGGTTGGACCGAGACCGACATGACGGCGCCGCTCCTGGAGTGGGACAAGTTCGTCGACGCGACCACGTCCCGCACGCCGGTCCGGCGGTGGGGCGTCCCCGAGGACATGGGCCCGGCGGCGGTGTTCCTCGCCGACCCGACGCTGACCTTCCACACCGGCGACACCGTCGTGGTGGACGGCGGGTACACCGTGTTCTGACGGCTACGCTGCCGCGACGCCCGCCCACGCGGGCACCGGGAACGCTGACGAAGGGGAGACCGATGCGAGTGGTCGTCGACTACGACTTGTGCGAATCGAACGCGATCTGCATGGGCATCGCGCCGGAGGTCTTCGAGGTCCGCGACGACGACTTCCTCTACGTGCTGAACGAGACGCCGCCCGAGGAGCTCCGGGAGAAGATGGAAGAAGCCGTGCGCCGCTGCCCGAAGCAGGCCATCTCGCTCGAGGGCTGACGGCCCCGTTGCAGCAGATCACGATCGTCGGCGCGAGCCTGGCGGGCACCAGCGCCGCCGAGGCGCTCCGTGGCGCGGGGTACGAGGGCGCCATCACGCTGGTCGACGCCTCGCCCGAGCTGCCGGTCGACCGGCCACCGCTGTCCAAGCAGGTGCTCGCCGGGACGATGGAGCCGGACCGCGCGACCCTCCCGGCCGCCCACCGGCTGGACGAGCTCGAGGTGACGTTGCGCCTCAGGGCCCGTGCCGCCGCGATCGACGTCGCCAGCCGCACGGTCACGCTGGCTGACGGCTCGGCGGTCGCCGGTGACGGCGTCGTGCTCGCCACGGGCTCCACGCCGCGGCGACTCGACTCGGACCTGGCCGGCGTCCACGTCCTGAGGACCCTCGAGGACTGCCTCGCCCTGCGGGCCGACCTCGACGCAGGCCCCGGCCGGGTGCTGGTCGTCGGCGCGGGGTTCATCGGGGCCGAGGTGGCGGCAACCTGCCGTGGTCGGGGTCACGACGTCACCATGGTCGAGACCCAGCCCTGGCCCCTCCAGCGGGTGCTGCCGGGCGAGATCGGGCGGTTCGTCGCCGACCTGCACCGGGACGAGGGCGTCGACGTACGGCTGGGCGTGGGGGTGGCGTCGTTGACGGGTGCGGACCGGGTCGAGCAGGTGAGCCTCACCGACGGCTCGTCGCTCGACGTCGACGTGGTCGTGGCCGGCATCGGGGTGATCCCGTCGGTCGAGTGGCTGCGGGACTCGGGGCTGGTCCTCGACAACGGCGTCCGTTGCGACGAGACCTGCCTGGCGGCGCCGGGGATCGTCGCCGCCGGTGACCTCTGCGAGTGGCCCAACCCGCTCTACGGCGAGTTGATGCGCGTCGAGCAGTGGGAGAACGCGATCGAGCAGGGGGAGCACGCCGCTCGCCGCCTGCTGGCGACCGACGCCGAGGCGGCGCCGTTCGCACCCGTGCCGTGGTTCTGGTCCGACCAGTACGACCGGAAGATCCAGCTCGCCGGCCGCGTGTCGGGCACCGACCGGGTCGAGATCGTGGACGGCTCGATCGAGGAGCGCCGGTTCGTCGCCCTCTTCGAGCGGGGCGGGCGCTGCGTCGCCGTCCTCGGTGTCAACCGGCCGCGGCACGTCGCGCAGCTGCGCATGAAGATGACCGAGCCGCTCGCCTGGGCCGACGCGCTCGCGCACTTCGCCTGATGAACACGCTCGCCTGGGTGCTGATGGGTGTTGCCGCCGTGCTCGCGGTGTGCGACTGGGTGGCCGTCGGCACCGGGAACCGACGCGCCGAGTTCGTGTTCAAGCCGGCGACGATGGTGCCGCTCGTCGTGACCGCTGCGGTCGTGGACCCGGCGCGCTCGTCCGAGCAGTGGTGGTTCGTGGCCGCGCTCGTGCTCAGCCTGGCCGGCGACGTGTTCCTGATGCTGCCCAACGAGGAGAAGTGGTTCGTGCCCGGCCTCGCCAGCTTCCTGGTGGGCCATCTGGCGTACATCGGCGGCATGTGGTCCTCGCCGCTCGACGCCACCGGCCTGGTCGTCGGGACGATCGTCGTCGCCGTGCTCACGCTCGGGGGAGCGCCGTACGTGATCCGTGGAGCGATGCGCACGGACCGCCGGCTCGGGCTGCCGGTGCTGGCCTACAACCTGGTCATCGGGGTGATGGTCGTGAGCGCCATCGGCTCGCAGGTCGCGCTGGCGATCGTCGGTGCCGTCCTCTTCCTGCTCTCGGACTTCACGATCGGCTGGTCGAGGTTCGTGAAGGACTTCCCGGGGGCGAGGCTCGTGATCATCACGACCTACCACGCTGCTCAGGCGCTGCTCGTCCTGTCGCTGACGGCGTCCTGACCGCCGTCGGACGTCACCACTCCAGCACGAAGCACCGGTCGGCGAGCGTGCCCGGCGACCAACGGCCCCAGGCGCCCGCGGCTGCTCGACGGGTCTGCTCGGTCCAACCGATGCAGTCGGGGTCGGTGATCCGCCGCGTGACCTGGCGGATGCCGCCCTCGTGCACGACGTAGCCCGTCCACGTGCCGGGGTAGTCCTTGGTGGAGCCCGTCTCGAACCACGGCACGCCGGCGACCACCCGCCGGCGGTGCCGGTGGTTGTGCCCGGACGTGCCCATGACCTGCGCGTTGGCGTGGCGGAGGCGCCGGAGGATCGGGTTGGCGACCGCGGCGGGGATGCCGCGGGGGAGGTGGAGCGGCACCGTGGTGGCCATCGGTGGGTGATGGACGACGAGCAGCACCGGGGTCCGCACCTCGGCGACGGCGTCGAGCATCGCTGCCCGGTGTGGCCGCCACACACCGATGTCGATCCCGGCCACCGTGGAGTCGACGAACATCAGGCGGAGGCCCGGCACGTCCACGGTGGAGACGTCCGAGTGGAGCGAGAGCCCGTGGCGCCGCGCCTCGGCGAACGCGTCGACGGTCGCCCGGTGGTTGCGGTCGTGGTTGCCGGGGATCATGTCGACCGGCACGGGCAGTCCGCCGAGCACGTCGGCCGCCAGCGCCCAGTGGTGGGTGTGGCTGACGTTCGTGACGTCGCCCTTCACGACGATCCGCTCAGCACCCCAGGCGATCGCGTCGCGCACCGCGGCGCGGGCGCAGCGCACCGGGTGGGCCTCGGTGGGCGCGAGGCCCTGCTCGATCATCCGGCCGTGCAGGTCGAACGCGACGGCACCCAGGTGGAGGTCGGTGATGGAGGCGAAGCGGTAGAGCTCGGCGCCCCACGGGTCGGCGGACGTCGTCGCGCCCACGCTCCCCACCGGGCGCCCGTCGACGGACACCGCGAGCTCGACGGTCGTCGCGGGCGTGAGCCCGTCCACCAGGACGCCGCCCGGGCCGCCGTCGCTCTCGGCGTCGACCCGCCGCCCGGGCCCGCGGACCTCGAGGTGCCCGGCGGGGAGTGCGGACCAGGTCAGCTGCGCGGTGGTGTCGTCGACGGCGAAGGTCTGCAGGCCCTTGCTGGCTCGGCTCACCGCAGCTCGTCGAGGAGCTGGCCGGCCACCCGCTCGTGCAGGGCCCGGTGCACACGGACCAACTCGAGGTGCTGCGCCAGGATGGTCGCCCCCTGCGGGATGTCGTGGTGCTCGAAGAAGGCCAGCACCCTGTCACAGGCTGCGGGCTCGAAGAACGACGTCACGCCGCTCGCCATCCGCACGATGCTGTTCGACGGGAAGCGCTCCACCAGCTCGTCCCACCGCTCCGCCACGAAGTCCCACGCCATCGGGCCGTGCTCGGGGTGCGACATCGCCAACCCGAGCTGGTAGGGCGCGTCCTGCGTGCGTGCCTCGGTGCGGCAGAACTCGAGCGCGGCGGCGAACGCGTCGGCCTCGCCGAGGCGCACGAGCGCGTTGAGGTGGCGACGCTCGTCCTGCGGGGTCGGGGCGGCCCGGTAGGCCTCGACGAACGACCGGTAGTCGTCCATCCCGCCGTGCGTCGCCACCACGTCGAGCGAGGCGGCGAGCAGCTCGGGGTGCACGCCGTCCGGTTCCTCGACGTGACGGCGGGAGCCCTCGAGCACGAGTGGATCGCCACCCGGCCCACCCGCGAGTCGCCAGGCGATCCCGTGGACCTCGGCCTCGACGTCGGGTGCACTGCCCGGGACGCCGGCGTCGGGCGCAGCGAGGAGGTGCCCGGCGAGCTCCCGGGCCAGCGCCGAGATCGCGTCGGCACCCTCGTCGCCGGCGAGGCGCCGCAGCGCGCCGACCGCCGAGGCGAGCCGCCGCCACACGGCCGGGTGACGAGAGCTGGCGAGGGCCCGCAGCACGCCGACCACGTCGCGAGGTGCGGCCTCGGCGGCGAGCAGCAGGGCCCACGTGTCGTCGAGCAGCCCGAACTGCTCGAGCGGGTCGAGCGCACCGGCGTCCTCACGGAGGCGAGTGGCGAGGTCGTCGGCGTAGCGGGTGCGGTAGAAGCCGACGGCGCCGGCGTTGGCGTGGACGGGTCCGTCGGTCGGCGCCTCGACGAGGGCGCCCCCCGCCTCGACCAGCACCCGGTGCAGCGTGCCCGACCCGTCACGGAGCGCGACGGGGATCGGCCACGAGGCGGGCTCGGCGGGGCCGCCGCCGGCGAACGTCATCCGCTGCTGGGACAGCTCGATCCCCGCCGCCGAGGATCGGACCGTGACGAGCGGGTGGCCCCCCTGGAGGATCCACTGCTCCATCACGCGGCGAACCGGCTCGCCCGACGTGGCCTCCAGCGCGTCCCACAGGTCCGACGTCACCGTGTTCCCGTACGAGTGGCGGGCCAGGTACTCGCGCACGCCGTCGCGGAACACCTCCGGCCCGAGGTGCTGCTCCATCATCCGGAGGACCGCGCATCCCTTCTCGTAGGTCAGGATGTCGAACATCGCCTCGGCGTCGTCGGGGGTCCGCACCTCGAACTCGATCGGGCGGGTCGAGGCCAGCGAGTCGACGCTGAACGCCTCCGCCCGGGACAGGCCGAACGTCGACCACACGTCCCAGTCGGGCCGGTAGGCGTCCACGCAGGCCAGCTCCATGAACGTGGCGAACGCCTCGTTGAGCCAGATGCCCGTCCACCAGTCCATGGTCACGAGGTCGCCGAACCACATGTGGGCGAGCTCGTGGGCGATGACGAGCGCTGCCCGTTCCCGCTCGGTCTGGGTCAGCTTGGCCGGATCGGCCAGCAGGAGGATCTCCCTGAACGTGACGCAGCCCAGGTTCTCCATCGCCCCGAAGGCGAAGTCCGGCACGGCCACCAGGTCGAGCGAATCGCCGGGGTAGGGGATGCCGTAGTACTCCTCGAACCATCGCAGGCTGTGCGCCGCCACGTCGAGGGCGTCGCCGGTGAGGTGCTCCCGGCCCGGGCGGCACACGACCCGAACGGGCACGCCCCCCACGTCGATCGGGTCCGTGGCGACGAGCGGGCCGATGACGAACGCCACGAGGTAGGTCGACATCGACATGGTGTCGCTGAACCGGACCCGCACCCGGTCCCCGTCGAGCTGCGACCGCTCGAGCTCGCGCCCGTTGGAGGTCGAGAACAGCGCTGCGTCGTGCTCCAGCGTGATCCCGAAGACGGCCTTGAAGTCGGGCTCGTCCCAGCACGGGAAGGCGCGGCGGGCGTGCGGGGCCTCGAACTGCGTGCAGGCGATCGACGCCTCCTCGCCGTCGTCCCCGGTGAACGTGGACCGGTAGAACCCGACGAGCTGGTCGCTGAGCGCCCCGGCGAACTCGAAGGTGACGGTCGCCGGCCCCACCGGGAGGGGCGCCTCCAGCTGGACGAGCAGCCGCTCCGTCTCCGGCTCCAGGTCGTGGCCGACGACGAACGCGCCTTCGACCGTCACCCGGGAGATCGTGAGGTCCAGGGCGTTGCACACCAGCAGGTTGGTCGGCTCGACCACCTGGACCGCGACCACCGCGGTGCCCGCGAAGTCGCCGGTGTCGGTGTCGACGGAGAGCGTCAGGTCGTACCGGTGGGGCACGATCGAGCGAGGCAGGCGGTGCGGATCGAGCGGTGGGATCACCCGCCCGAGCGTATGCGTACGATGGCGCGATGGGTCACACCTGCTTCGACGTGTCCGTGTCCGAGGGGGTGGCGCACCTCAGGCTGAACCGCCCGGACGCCTACAACACCATGACGGCCGAGTTCTGGGGCGAGCTGCCCCGGATCGTGGCGGACCTCGACGCGTCGGGAGACTGCCGCGTGATCGTGCTCTCGTCGACGGGCAAGCACTTCAGCGCCGGGATGGACCTCTCGGTCTTCACCGGTGGCTCCTCGTTGCTCGGTGGCGGCGACCTCACCGAGGAGGGTCGCAAGCGGGCCAACCTGTGGCTCACCGTGCAGCACCTGCAGGACTCGTTCACGGCGTTGGAGCACGCTCGCATGCCGGTGCTCGCCGCCATCCAGGGCGGTTGCATCGGCGGCGCGGTCGACATGGTGTGCGCCGCGGACGTCAGGTACGCCACGAGCGACGCGTTCGTCTGCATCCAGGAGATCAACATCGGCATGACCGCCGACGTCGGCACGCTCCAGCGCCTGCCCAAGCTGATCCCTGAGGGCATCGCCCGCGAGTGGGCGTACACCGGTGACCGCATCTCCGCCGCTCGGGCGAAGGAGGCCGGCTTCGTCAACGAGGTCTACGGCTCGCACGACGAGATGATCGAGGCCGTGCTCGCCACGGCGGCCCGCATCGCCGCGCACTCGCCGCTCGCGATCTGGGGCACGAAGGAGATGCTGAACTACACGCGTGACCACACCGTCGCGGACAGCCTCCGCTACATGGCGGGTTGGCAGTCGGGCATGTTCCAGGGAGCGGACATGATGGAGGAGTTCGGCGCCAAGTCCGAGGGCCGCCCACCCGCCTTCGAGAAGAACCCGGCGCGCCCCGAACCCTGGTGACCGCTCCAGCGAGGTGGGTCCTGGCGGGCGCGCTGGCGCTCGCCGTGACGTTCGGCGTGCCGGCGTCGGCCCAGGACGGCGGCGGGGCCGGCGCCGTCGAGGGTGCTGCGGGGCAGCCGCCCTCGAGCGTGGGCATCGCCGACGACGTGGTCCACCGGGCCGAGCAGTCGATCGGCATCGTCGACGTCGGCGGGGGGATGGGCACGGGCTGGGTCGCCGGGCCCGGCACGGTCGTGACCGACCACCACGTGGCGAACCGGGGGACGAACCAGTCGAAGTTCCGGCCTCACGGCACCGATCGGGAGCTCAGCTGCTATACGGTGATCGCCGACACGCAGCTCGACATCTCCGTGCTGCGTTGCACAGGGATCGAGGCGACGCCCCTCCAGCTCCGGGCCGACACGCCGCCGATCGGCACCCCGATCTTCGTCGTGGGCTACCCGTACGGGCAGTACGCCGCGACGGGTGGCGTCGTCACGAGCCACGCGGTCGAGGCGCTGGGTGCCTCCCGCCTCGGCCATTCGGCGTACACGCGGCCCGGCAGCTCGGGCAGCCCGGTGCTCGACGCCGAGGGTCGCGTCGTGTCGGCGGTGATCGGCTTCAGCGGCGCGACGACCGTCGGCAGCCACGCCGCGGAGATCCGGCCGCTGGTCGATCGGGCGCTCGGCGCGCCGGGCTCGCTGCAGCTCGCCGTGCTGCAGCTGGCGCTGCGTCGAGCGGCCATCCCCGCGCTGGTCGCCCTGGTCGTGGCGGCCGCCGTGGAGTGGCGGCGGGGGGTGTCCCGCCTTGCGCTCCGGGTGTTCGGCTGGGTCATGCTCCCCACGACGATCATCGCGGTGTTCACGGCGATCCAGCTGTTCAGCACCGGAGCCCCCGTCTTCGTCGGCTGAGCTCGGGGCCGGCCCAGATGGTCAGTCGTCCTCTTCGAGCGGGGGGAGGAACTCCAGCTTGATGTCGCCCAGGCGGACGAGGATCGAGCTGATCCAACCGCCCATCGCCGAGAAGTGGTGGTCGAGGACGGAGCCGTCGGCGAGGGTCTCCTCATCGAGCTCGTACGAGCCCTCGTAGCTCACCTCGATGGCGTGCTCGATCTCGTCGAGGTCGCTCCCGTAGGTGCACTCGAGCGTGGGGCCGGAGCGGCGCAGCGTCTCCGACCCGATCGTCGGGCTCTCCTCCGGCAGCACGGCGAGGATCGCCTTGGGGTCGGCCGACGAGACCAGGCGCTGGATGCGCAGCACCACCTCGATGTCGATGCGGGGCGGCTCCGACACCTCCTCCTCGATGTACCAGGACCGGTACGCCGTCTGCGACCAGGTGGGCCAGTCGAGCGTGATGTCGCAGCGGACCCGGGGTGGGAGCCCCTCGCCCGGCAGCGAGTACGAGGTCTCCCAGGTCAGGTCGCCCAGCAGGACGTCGGTCTGGAAGCGCTCCTCGAAGGCCTGTCGCTCGAGGAGCGCCTTCTCGAGGGCGTCGCGGAGCGCGCCGATGGCATCGGTGAAGACGTGGTCGAGCATGTCGGTCTCAGGACCCTATCGGGTGTTCCGGCGCGTCAGACGCTCGCCAGGCTGTCGGCGTCGACCTCGTAGAGGACGCCGGCACCAGCCTGGACCTGCGGGACGAAGCCGGCTGCGGTCGGCAGCACCTGCTCGGCGTAGAAGCGCGCCGAGGTGATCTTGGCCTTGAGCCAGGCGGCGTCGTCGCTGCCCTGCTCCAGCTCCTGGTGCGCCGCGAGCGCCAGCTTGGCGATCGTCCAGCCACCCACGACCGTGCCGAACACCTTGAGGTACGGCGTGGCACCGGCGAGGGCGTCCTTGGGGGCGCCCAGGCCGTTCGTGAGGATCCAGTTGGTCGCGCCCTCGAGCACGGTGACGGCCTCGGCGAGGTTGGTGCGGATCGAGGCGAACTCCTCGCCCGCGCCGGCCAGCTCGCTGTCGAGCTCCCGCATCCGGCCGATGAAGTCGGTGACGACGCCACCCATGCGCATGGGGAGCTTGCGGCCCACGAGGTCCATGGCCTGGATGCCGTTGGTGCCCTCGTAGATCGGCGCGATGCGCATGTCGCGGAAGTGCTGGGCGACGCCCGACTCCTCCACGTAGCCCATGCCGCCGTAGACCTGCACGGCCAGCGAGGTGACCTCCATGCCGACGTCCGTGCACCACGCCTTCGAGACCGGCGTGAGCAGCTCGGCGACCTCGCGCCAGCGCTCGGCGTCCTCGCCGTCGAGGCCACGGGACAGGTCGATGGCCGCAGCGTTGAACGAGAGCAGGCCGCGCATCGCCTCGATGTGGCTGCGCATCCACAGGAGCATGCGACGGACGTCGGGGTGCACGATGATCGGCGCGGCGTCCTTGGACTCGCCGCCGACCTCGCGACCCTGGCGTCGCTCGGTCGCGTACTGCAGCGCCTTCTGGTAGGCGGCGTCGCCGAGGGCGACGCCCTGGATGCCCACGGCGATGCGCGCCGAGTTCATGAACGTGAACATGGCGCGCATGCCCTGGTTCTCCTCGCCCACGAGGTAGCCCACGGCGCCGCCGTCGTCGCCGTAGCTCATCACGCAGGTGGGGGAGGCGTGGATGCCCATCTTGTGCTCGATGGACACGCAGTTCACGTCGTTGCGCTCACCGATCGAGCCGTCCTCGTTCACCAGGAACTTCGGCACGATGAACAGCGAGATGCCCTTGGTGCCGGCGGGCGCCTCGGGGAGACGGGCCAGCACCAGGTGGATGATGTTCTCCGCCATGTCGTGCTCGCCGAACGAGATGAAGATCTTCGTGCCGGTGATCCGGTAGGTGCCGTCACCGGCCGGGACCGCCTTGGTCGTGCTGAGCCCGACGTCCGACCCGGCCTGCGGCTCGGTGAGGTTCATCGTGCCGGTCCACTCACCGGTCACGAGCTTGCGGAGGTAGACCTCCTTCTGCTCCTCGGTGCCCCACTCCTGCAGGCACTCGATGGCGCCGGTGGTGAGGCCCGGGCACATCGTGAGCGCGCCGTTGGCGGCCGTCATGAACTCCGCGGCGCACGCGAACACGGATTCGGGGAACCCGGCGCCGCCGTACTCGACGTGGGCGTTGAGGCCCTGCCAGCCCGCCTCGACGAACTTGGCGTACGCCTCCTTGAAGGCCTGCGGCGTCTCGACGCCCTCGGGGCTCCACTTCAAGCCCTCGCGGTCGCCGATGGCGTTGGAGGGACCGAAGACCTCCTGCATGAACCTGCCCTGCTCCTCGAGCACCGAGGTGACGGTGTCCAGGTCGGCGTGCGAGTACAGGTCGGTGGCCGCCAGCTGCTCGAGCTCGCCGATGTGGCGAAGGGTGAAGAGGGCGTCCGAGACAGGGGAGCGATAGTCAGACATCCGACGATGTTACCCGTGGGTAGCTACGGCTCCACTGGGTCGTCCGACCGGACGTGCGGGCTCATCACGGCGAGCGGGAGCGACATGCCCAGCTGGCGGTGGCGCAGACCCGCGATGCGCCGGCCCGGCTGCACCGCGTCCTTCGGCGAGCCGAGCAGCTCACCCAGCGACGCGGCGGTCGCGTCGAGGTCGTCCGAGACCAGCGCCAGCCCGAAGATCGACGTGGGCTCGTCGGTGACGGGCTCGCGGGCGTCGGGTCCGACCAGCTCCAGGATGACGTCGCCGGCCCAGAAGAAGGTCTGGCGCATCGGTGCGCCGTAGCTGGTGGTGCTGCGGCCGCCGCGCACCTCGAAGCCGGCGTCGGTGAACGCCGCGACGGTCCGCTCGCAGTTGCCGGTGCGCACCACGACGTGGTCGATCCGAGAGATGTGGTTGGGGTTGGAGGCTCGGTCCGCCGCCGGGACCGCCGCCGGCGCGGGCGCGTGGGGCAGGCCGTCGAGCGGACCGTCGACGCCGTCCAGTGACCAGCCCTCGAAGCCGGCGCCGGAGCCGGTCAGGTGCACCATCGTGGAGCCGAGCGTGACGAGCTTGCCGGGAGCGACTCGGAAGCCCGCGTCGCTCCACGCCTGCGGTGCGTCGCCGAGCGTGATGCAGGTGAGCTGCCCGTTCGTGGTGTGCACGGGCGAACGGTACCGTGGCCGCGTGGTGCCGGTCCGCGACGACGCAGCCGCGCCGGTGCTGCACCGGCGGGCGCTCACCTGGTTGATGGTCGCGGTGACCGGCTACGCCGCCTGCTCGATCATGGCGAACGTCATGTCGGTGCGGATCCTGCGGATCGGGCCGGACTGGGCGAGCTTCTCGGTGGACGCGGGCACGCTCACGTATCCGCTGACCTTCACGCTGCGGGACCTGGTGCACAAGGTCGGCGGTCGGACCGCCGCGCGCGTCGTCATCCTCAGCACCGCCGGGCTCAACGTGCTGGCCGCGCTCGGCATGTGGGCCACCGCCAACCTGCCCGGTGACGCCGCGGTGACGACCGCTGCCCAGGAGTGGTTCGGGCCGGTGCTCACGCCGGTGCTGCGGATCACCGCGGCGTCCGTGATCGCCCAGGTCGTCGCCGAGCTGGTCGACACCGAGGTGTACCACCGGTGGGTGGCCCGCTTCGGGGCGCGCCGGCAGTGGGGGAGGGTGCTGTCCTCGAACGCCGTGTCGATCCCGCTCGACTCGGTCGTCTTCGTCGCGATCGCGTTCGCCGGGGAGCTGCCCTGGTCGGTCGGCGTGTCGATCGTCTGGGCCAACGTGGTGGTGAAGGGCCTGACCTCGCTGGTCACGGTGCCGCTGATCTACGCGGTGCCGGAGGAGGTCACGTTGGCGCCCCCACCCGCGCCGCCGGATCGGTAGCGCCCACTCGCGCTCTACCAAGCGCCAGCCGGGTCGGCTCAGCTGGCCCCGAAGTCGGGCAACCGGACGGACCCATCGGCCTCGAGGGTGAACCCCGGGTTGTGCGCGATCTCCCACGGATGGCCGTCAGGGTCGGTGAAGCACCCGGCGTAGCCGCCGTAGAAGGTCGCGCGCGCCGGCTGGGACACGGTCGCGCCTGCCTGCTCCGCCGTGGCGAGCAGGTCGTCGACCTCCTCCGGGGAGCGCACGTTGTGCGCCATGGCGATGCCGCCGAAGGTGGCGCCGGTGTCCTCGACGGCGAGGTCCTCGACGAGCGACGAGCGGCTCCACAGGACCACCCCCATCCCGCCCGCCTGGAAGAACGCGGTCTCCTGCACGACCTGGCCCCTCCAGCCGAGCGCCCCGTAGAACTCGACCGAGCGGGCCAGGTCCCGTACGCCGAGCGTGATCAGGCTGATGCGCTGGTCCATCGCGGCGACGGTACTGCGGCCGGGCCGGCGTCAGCGTCGCTGGTCGATCGGTTGCCAGGCGTGCAGCACCCGGCCGGTCGTCACGTCCAGGGTGAAGTGGTGGCCCTGCCCGGGCTGGTCGTGGCGGCGGGAGATGGGCTGATCGGTCAGCCGGCAGTACCAGAGCGTGCCGACCCCGCCGTGGCCGACCACCACCGTGCTGCGCGTCTCCGCCGGGTCGAGCAGGTCGGCCAGGCCGTCGACGATGCGCGACTGGGCGTCCACCGCCCGCTCCCAGCCACGGATCGACCGTTCCGGCTGGGCGAAGAAGCGGTCGGCCGTCGCCTCGAACTCCTCGGGCGGCAGGAACCCCGTCGCGCGGCGGTCGTTCTCACCGATCCCCGCCCGGACCTCCACCCGCAGGCCCGTCGCCTCCGCCAGCAGCTCCGCGGTCTGGACCGCCTTGGTCTCGTCGCTGCTGACGATGCGCTCGAGCTCGCCGACCCACGGCTGCTCGAGCATCGCCCTCGCCCGTGCGAGCCCGGTGGGGCTGAGCGCCCAGCGTTCGACGGGCGTCGCCGGGTCGACCGTGACCTCGGGATGGGTGACGTAGCGGAGCAGTGCGATCCGGTGAGTGTGCCAGGTGTTCGGCGGCGGGCCCGGCGCCGTAGGTTCGCTCCCTCCGCGTTGCGGCGAGATGGGGTGAGAGCGGCTCAAAGTGTCACAGGGTCTCTCTAGGGTTGTGTCCATGTTGGAGGCAGCTGCTGAGGGACCCGCCGAGCTGGGCACCGCGGTGCTGGACCTGTTGTCGCTCGGCGCGCAGAGCGCGACGGACATGGACCTCGCCGCCCTGCCGGCCGCAGACCTGCGCCGGTTCGTCTCGCGCTTGGATGAGACCCAACGCCAGCTCGACGCGGCACGCGGGAGGGCCCTCGTCGCGTTGCACGACAGCGACGTCACCGACCGTGACGAGGGGCTGGCGACCTCGACGTGGCTCGGGCGTGAGACAGGTGTACCCACGACGCTGGCCCGCCAACGCCTGCGCGTCGCGCTGCAGTTGCAGCGTGTGTTGCCCGAGGTCGACGAGGCGCTCGCAGAGGGGCGGGTCTCGTGGGAGCACGCCCGGGTGCTGGCCGAGGCGACCAACGACCGCAACGCCGACGCCATGGCCGAGGCGTCGGGGCTCTTCATCGAGCTGGCTGGGTGCATGGTGTTCGCGCCGTGGCGGGCCAAGGTCCTCGCGTACGCGGCGTTGATGGATCCCGACGGGTCGCACGACCCGAACGACGAGTCCCGCAACCAGCTGACCCTGTCCCCCTCTGACCGGTTCATGTTGATCCGTGGTGAGCTCACCGGTGACGACGCCCTGTTGGTCGAGACCGCCGTGAACCAGGTCGCGGATGAGCTCTACCGCCAGGCCGTGCGGGACCACCACGCCACCGGCGGCGGGCTCCCGATCCCCGACCGCGCCACCCTCCGCGCGCTCGCCTTGGTCGAGTTGTGCCGGCGAGGTCTCGCCGTCGCCCTCGACTCGTCGAAGCCGCCACGCACCGAGCTCACCCTGCACGCCCACCCCGTCCCCGAGGGCGGCGCCGCAGCGGCAGGTGACCCGGCGCTGTGGTGGATCACCGACGACCACCACCACCCGCTCCCGCCCGCCCTCGCGGACCGGCTCGTCTGTCACGCCACCGCGCGCACCCTCACCCTCGACCCCAACGGCCAACCCCTCACCCTC
>JAEZFI010000340.1 GCA_023437745.1 Actinomycetes bacterium | reverse complement strand
GTCACGGGCGGTGCCGGGGCACCCCCGCCGCCGATGGCGATCGGCGCAAACTGCTCGTTCGTCCGGGATGCGATGCCGTGCGCTCCGATGGTGAACACGCCGCACTGCACGACGCGGCAGTCGACGGTGTTCGACGCGCCGGTCGCGAGGTCGCTCCACTGGAAGGTCGCGCCCCGCACGACGAGCGACGTCTGCCAGTTGCCCCCGCAGTCCATCGTGAAGGCGGTCTCGAGTCCCGACATGCCGCCGCCGGTGAAGGCGATCAGCCGGATCGTGCCCGTTCCGTCGTCGCGCGTCTCCCCACCCCCGCCCTCGCCGGGATAGCTGTAGGTGGCCCCGAACTGCCCGACCCAGGGGTTCGCAGCGGTCGCGGTCGCACGCCAGCTCGGCCCCCATTGCCCGCCCGGCGCCACCCAGCCGAAGAAGAGGTAGATGCCGCCGAAGAGGCTCCGGCCCTGCTGGTGCGGTGGCACCAGGTAGTTGGTCCCGGTCACCGTGATGGTGGTCGCACCGGCGGGCGACGCGACGTTCGGGGTGGCCGTCAGCGACGGGCTGGCGGAGGTGCCACCGCACGTGGCCTGGGCGCCAGCGGGACCGACGCCGATCGATCCGGCCCCCAGGAGGAGCGACGCGACGGCGCCGGCCCGGACGGTTCGACGCGACCACTTCGACGACATGAGCGCGATATTAGGCATACCTAATACTCAGCGCCAGCGATACCTTCCAGACCCGTCCGCCGGGCTCGGTCCCGCCATGGCAGCACGAGGACGCCCCCGGTCCGCGGATGGGTGAGCGTCTCGATGGGGCACTCGTAGACCTCGCTGAGGAGCTCCGCGGTCATCACGTCCCGGGGAGCACCCTGCGCTCGCACCTGCCCGTGCGACAGGACCACGATCCGGTCGGCGTGCGCCGCAGCCAACCCCAGGTCGTGCATCACGACCGCGACCGCGTCGCCCTGCTCGGCCCGACATCGGGCGAGCGACAGCACCTGCTCCTGGTGACGGATGTCGAGCGCGGCGGTCGGCTCGTCGAGCAGCAGGATCCCGGGGCGCTGCGCCAGCACGCGGGCCAGGGCGGCCCGGGCGCGCTCACCGCCGGAGAGCGACATGTAGACACGGTCGGCGAGGTCCGTCACGTCGGTCTCGACCATCGCGTCGAGCACCGCGAGGTCGTCGTCGTCCTCCTGCTCCAGCCCGGCCCACGGCGACCGTCCCATCCGGACGACCTGGAGCACGGTGAACGGGAAGGAGAGGTCGACCTGCTGCAGCAGCACCCCTCGCCGCAGGGCCAACTCGACCGTCGTCCAGTGCGAGACGGGCTGGCCGTCCACCTCGACCCGGCCGTGGTCGGGCTCGAGGTCGCCCGACAGGAGCGAGAGCAGCGACGACTTCCCCGCCCCGTTCGGTCCCACCAGGGCGAGCACCTCACCCGATCGGACGTCGAGGTCCACGCCGTCCAGGATCGGGCGGCCTCCGTAGGCGAGCGACAGGCCACGGCCGCGCAGCGCGACCTCGCCCGGTCGAAGCGGCCCGGGCGAGCGGAGCACACGCCGCCACGGCGGGGTCGCGCTCACCCCCAGCCTCCCGACGTCGCCCGCGCCCGTCGGAGCAGCCAGAAGAAGAAGGGCCCACCCACCAGCGCCGTGAGCATCCCGATCGGCAGGTCGGCGTGGTCCACGGCCGTCCGGGCGACGAGGTCCGCCACCACGAGGACGAGCGCACCACCCAGCACGCTCGCGGGGACGAGCGTCCGGTGGGCCGGCCCGATCACCATGCGGACGACGTGCGGCACCACGAGCCCGACGAAGCCGACGATCCCGGCGAACGCGACGCCGCTCGCGACCAGCAGGGCGACCACCACGATCGCCGTGACCCGCACGCGCTCGACGTCGACGCCGAGGTGTCGCGCCGCACGCTCACCGAGCGCGAGGAGGTCCAACCGGCGTGCCAGCGCCGCCGTGCCGAGGAGGCCCGCGCCCACGAGCGGTGCCACGATCCGCACGGCCTCCCACCGGGTCCCGTTCAGGCTGCCGAGCTGCCAGAACACGATCTGCTCGCGTGCTTCGGTGTCGCCGAAGAAGACGAGGTACGCGATCGACGCACCGGTGACCGCGTTGACCGCGATGCCCATCAGCACGAGGGTCACCACCTCGGTCCGCCCTCCGGAGCGCGAGAGCACGTAGATCACGAGCGTGGTGCCGAGACCACCGAGGAAGGCGACGGCCGGCGTCGTGTAGCTGCCGAGGAACGTCCACTGGAAGACGATGACGGCACAGGCCCCCACCGCCGCCCCGCCGGACACACCGATGACGCTCGGCTCGGCGAGCGGGTTCCCGAAGACGGCCTGGAGCAGGGCTCCGGCGCCACCGAGCGCCGCGCCCACCAGCACGGCCATCGCGACGCGGGGGAACCGCACGTTCCACAGGGCGCTGTCGCCGCGGGGGTGGGTGGGCATGGGGCCGAGATCGAGGCCGAGGCGGTGCAGGATGGAGCCCAGGACCTCGGAGGGCGGCACCCCGAGCTGCCCGACACCTGCGGCGACGAGCGACATCACGATCAGGGCGACGGCGAGCCCCACGATCAGCGCGGCGGCTCGGCCGCTGCGCACGCTCGGCAGCGGGGGACCGGTTCCGGCAGCGGGCACCTGGCAGCGAGAGCCGGCGGCTCCGGCTCCGGCTTCTGCGACCGCCGTCATCGACCGCCGGCCGCGTCGACCCGGCCGTAGATCGCCCCGGCCAGCGCCCGCAACGTGTGCGGGTACTGCGGGCCGTAGCTGAGGATCTCGTGGTCGCTCATGTCCACGACGCACGCGTGCTCACCGGCGACTGTGTCGGCGACCCCTGGCACCTCGAGCAGGCCGTCCACACCGCCGACCGACGCCAGCCCGTTCGACATCATGAGGTAGAGGTCGGGTGCCGCCTTCACCAGGCCCTCGGCGTTGATCGGCCGGGCCCCGGCGACCTCGATCTCGGCCGCCACGTCGATGCCGCCGAGCGCGTCGATGAGGTCGTCGGCGCCCGAGCCCTCCCCGAACCAGTAGTAGACGCCGGCCGTGCCGCGCATGTAGAGGAACACCATGCGCAGCCGGTCGGCCGGCTCGACGGGGACCATGGTCGCAACCTCGGCCTCGGCCTCGACGATCTCGGCCTCCACCCGCTCCGCCAGACGTGCGCCCTCGGCGGGGACACCGAGCACCGCGGCGACCTCGAGGATCTGCTCGGCGACCACCTCACGGCCCCGCCTGCTGTCGAGGATCACCACCGGGATGCCCGAGTCCTTCAGTTGCAGCTGCACCTCGAGCGGACCGATGCTGTAGTCGGTGAGGACGACGCTGGGATCCAGCTCGAGGATCGCCTCGGCGTTCAGCTCGTGCCCGTTGTGCGTGACCACGGGCAGGTCGGCCAGGTCCGGCAACCCGGTCGACACGTCGCGACCCACGAGACGATCGCCGAGACCCAGCGCAGCGACCGTCGTGGCCAGGGTGCCATAGGTGTCGAGGGCGAGGATCCGGTCGGCATCGTCGACGGTGACCTCCTCACCCGTGAAGTCGGTGACCGTCGTCGGCAGCTGGGGCTCGGCGTGGTCGGTGATGGGCTCGACCCACCCGTCCGACACCGCCGTCGACGGTCCCACGCACGACGGCGAGGAGGCCGCGCCCGAGGGCCGAGCGCCCGAGGAGCCACCCGTCCCGCATCCGGCCGATGTCACGAGCAGCCCGCACAGGATGGTGACGCGGGCCAGGAGCTGAGCGCTGCGCCTGCGTGGGAGGGGTGGGGTCATGCCGCGTCGCCTTCGAGATCGCCGAGCCATCCAACAACTGTTAGGTGACTCTAACAACCTGTCCCGACGCCACGCCACGACGCTCGGGCGTCACCGCGGACGCGTCGGAGCAGACCCCCTCAGGACGGGGACCGACCTGCCGATCGAGAAGGGATGGAGCTCCGACCGACGCCCGCGCCCCCCGAGGTGGGCGGCACCGCGCGCGCCCTCAGCGCCGGCTCACTCCTGGACGAGCTCGATGAGCGTCCCGAAGCTCCCCTTCGGGTGCACGAACGCCACCGTCGTGCCCCGGCTCCCCGGGCGCGGCTCCTTGTCGATGGGCGTCGCCCCTGCGGCCACCATCGCGGCCAGCGCGGCGGCGCAGTCGTCGACCCGGTAGCCGATGTGGTGCAGCCCTTCGCCACGCTTCTCGATCGACTTGGCGATGGGCGAGTCGGGGCGGGTGGCCGCCGTCAGCTGGATGTAGCTGTCGGCCACCTTGATGAGCGCTTCTTCGACGCCGTCGCTCTCGACGATCTCGCGATGGGCCACCTCGGCCCCGAACGCCGAGCGGTAGTAGTCGATCGCCGCCTCGAGGTCCCGGACGGCGATGGCCACGTGATCGATCTCAGTCAACAACATGGCCCGCACGGTACTGCGGTGCGGCCGGGCCGAACACACCTGGAGGAGCAGCGATGAGCGACACGAGCGAGGACGTCGACGTCGACCTCACCGCCCCCGAGGAGCCGGGCGCACCGGTCGGTGACCTGCGGCAGCGGCATCGCCTCCGCAACGGGCTCGCGATCGTGGTCCTGCTGCTGCTCGTCGCCTCCGTGGGCATCGCCGTCCGGTGGAGCTCGACGGGTGCGCGGCCGGTCTCGCTCGACGAGGCACGGGAGCGGCTCGCGTCGGAGACGTCGCTGCCGACCGGCGACCCCGAGGTGCTGCGGCCCGCCCAGGGGCTGTACCTCTACCGGGGACATGGCACCGACAAGATCGACAAGCCGCCGAAGGAGCAGGCCCAGGGTCCCGACATGCCGGCCACGGTGACGCACCGCCCCGACGGCTGCTGGACGCTGCGGATCGACTACAGCTCGAACCACTGGCAGTCGTGGGGCTACTGCCCGACCGAGGACGGCGGCCTCGACGAGGTGGACGGCCAGGTGTGGTCCCGGTGGGACTTCGTGGCCTTCCAGAACGAGTCGACGACGGACTACACCTGCCCCTCCTCCCCCACCATCACCGCGGGTCAGCAGCCGGGCGACAGCTGGGACCAGGAGTGCCACGGCTCGGGCGGCCCGAGCAACGAGGCCTCCACGACGAAGAGCCACTTCACCTACGTCGGCCTCGAGCAACTCGAGATCGGCGGCACCACCGTCGAGGCCCACCACTACCGGCGTGAGTCGACGATGACCGGCGGCGAGCGCGGCGACGAGTCGGGCTCGGTGTGGTTCTCGGCGGAGACCGGCCTCCCGCTGCGCAGCGAGCGGAGCCTCGAGCTGCGCACGTCGAGCGTCATCGGCGACGTGCTCTACACCGAGGCGAACCGGTACGAGCTGACGTCCCTCGACCCGGAGGCCTAGGACACCCGACCCCCACCCGTTCTGTCGCGTCGGGCGTGACACCAGCGTCACCCCCTACGCGACAGAACGGGTCGGGACAGGTGATCAGAGCAGGCCGAGGCCGGTGAGCCACTCCACCACGCCGTCGAGCGACCGGTAGTGGTGCCCGTGCCAGCCGTGCGCCATCGCGGCGGCCACGTTGTCCTCGCGGTCGTCGACGAAGCCGATCGCCCCCGCTGCCCGCTCCAGCTCGATGGTCACGACGTCGAACACGTCGGGGTGCGGCTTGGCCACGCCGAGCCGCGCCGTGTTGAAGATGCGGTCGAAGGACTCGACGATGCCGTGCTCGGTCAGCTCCATCTCCGTCCGCAGCGTGCCGTTGGTCAGCAGCGCCACGGTCGTGCCGCTGTGCCGTAACCGTTCGAGGATCTCGATCGCCGCGTGGTCCAGCACCGCCCGGCTCTGCTCGAACTCCTCGACCGCCGAGCGCCCGACGCGCTCGGCGAGCCGGTCGAGGAACTCCGGCCAGTCGATCTGTCCCGTGGTGAGGTGGTGACCCAGCTCGTCGCCGAACGCGGCCTGCAGCAGCGCGCCCGGCTCCAGGCCGTGCCGCGCCTCGAGCGCCGCCTCCGCCGCCCGATCGAAGTGCCGGAGCACCCCGTCGAGGTCGAAGACGACGACCTCGATCACCCCCGGGTCACAGCTCCCCGCGCGCGTGGCGCTCGAACAGGGTGATCTTGTCCACGCCGACCCGCTCGCGCTTCTCGGGGTCGCTGATGCCCTGGCCGGCCTCCGGGGCGAGGCAGAGCACGCCGAGCTTGCCCTCGGCCTCGTTGCGGTGGACGGCGAGGGCGGCCTGACCGACCTCTTCGAGTGCGTAGGCCTTCGACATCACCGGCTGGATCCTGCCCTGGTCGATGAGGCGGTTCATCGCGTACGCCTCGGCGTAGTTGGCGAAGTGCGAGCTGACGATCCGCTTCAGCTTCATCCACAGGTGGCGGTTGTCGTACTCGATCATGAAGCCGGACGTGGCGGCGCAGGTCACGACCGTGCCGCCGCGCTTGGCGATGAACACCGAGGCGCCGAACGTCGAGCGACCGGGGTGCTCGAACACGATGTCGGGGTCCTCGCCGATGAGCGAGCGGACCTTCTTGCCGAGGCGGCGCCACTCCCCCTCGTCCTGGGTGTGCTCGTCGCTCCAGAACTTGTAGCCCTCTTCGCGACGGTCGATGACGTTCTCGCATCCCATCGCCTCGAGCAGCTTGACGCGCTCGGGGCTGGACACGACGCCCACCGGGGTGCCGCCGCCGTTGAGGATGAGCTGGATGGCGTAGGCGCCGATGCCACCCGTGGCGCCCCACACGAACACGTTGTCGCCCTGCTTCATGCGGGCGGCGTGGTTGCCCACGAGCATGCGGTAGCTGGTCGAGGCGCACAGCGCGTTGACCGCCGCCTCCTCCCACGTCAGGTGGGTGGGCTTCGGCATCAGCTGGTTGGCCTTGACGATGCTCAGGTCGGCGAGGCCGCCGTAGTTGGTCTCGAAGCCCCAGATGCGCTGGTTGGCGGCGAGCATCGAGTCGTCGTGAGCCGAGGGGTCCTGGTCGTCGACGTGGTTGCAGTGCACGGTGACGTGGTCGCCCGGCTTCCAGTTGCGGACCGCCGAGCCGACTCGCAGGACCACACCGGCGCTGTCGGAGCCGACCACGTGGAAGTCCTGAGCGTGGCGGGCGCCCCAGACCGACTCCTTGCCGAGGCGGTCAAGGAAGCCGAACGTCGGCAGCGGCTCGAAGATCGAGGTCCACACCGTGTTGAAGTTGATCGAGCTCGCCATGTTGGCGATGTAGACCTCGTCGGGGGCCAGCTCGGGCAGCGGCACCTCGCCGACGTGGAGCGACTTGGTCGGGTCTTTGTCCTCGGAGGCGTAGCCCTCCCACATGCCGGCCTCGCTGCGCAGCACGTGAGCGGCGCGGTAGGACTCGGGGAGCGGCACGTTGGCGATGTCGTCACCGGTGGCACCGGCCTGGATGGCTTCGAGGATCTGCTGCGTCGACATGGCTGCGAACGTTACCCGTGGGTAGCAAGCAGGTCACAAGAGGCTGATCCGCCCGTTTCCCGTTCTGTGGCGGGGGGGGGGGGCGGGCGGCGGGCCGCCCCCCCCCCGCCCGGGGGGGGG
>JAEZFI010000291.1 GCA_023437745.1 Actinomycetes bacterium | reverse complement strand
GGGCCCCCCCCCCCCCCCCCCCGCCCCTCGTTGCTTCAGAACCGGACGCTCCGGCCGATCGGAGGAGCATGCGACCTGCCGCACGCCACCTGTACCGAGCCCTCGGCCTCTGCCTGCTGGCGACCGTCGTCGCCATGGTCGATGCGAACCCCCTCGACGCCCAGGTCGGGGGTGACGGCACCGCATCCCTCGGCGGTGGGAGCGACATCCGCTCCGGCACGCTGATCCCTCTCGCCACCGGGACGGTCGTCCCCGCCATCCATCGCGTGACGGCCGACAACCCGTCGTCCGCGCCGGTCGACGTCGAGTTCCGTGCCGACGCACCGCCCGGCCTCGTGATCACCCCCGAGGTCGAGCGCGCCACGATCCCGCCCGGCGGCGAGGTGCGCGTGCCGTTCGGCATCGAGGTCGCCGGCAGCCTCGCCCCGGGCGACCATCCCGTCACCGTCGAGCTCGTGCGCTCGGACATCGTCGCCGTCCCGGGTGCCGTCACCAACGTCCCAGCAGTCGGGAGCACGTTCACCGTGCGGACCGGCGGCGAGCCGGCCGTCGTGACCGTCCACGCGGTGGGCGCCGAGACCGGGCGTCCCGTCGAGGGGCAGCTCTCGCTCGCCTACCTCGCGCCTCGGTCGAAGCCGTTCGAGGTGGCGCGCCGCCAGGGTTCGGAGCTGCGATCCACCGTGGCCGCCGGCGACTACGAAGCCGCCTACTGGCTCGGCGGGCGGAAGCTCGCGAGCGAGACGCTCAGCGTCGCCGCCGGCGACAGCCGGGCCGTGACGCTCGAGGTCAACTCGGTGTCGTTCGTGTCGGTGGGCGCCGCCCCCGAGGAAGAGGACGGTCGCGTGGTCGTGGCCGACCTGCGCGCCTCGGTGCAGAACCACCTGGGGCCGATCGACGGCGATCTCACCTTGCGGGCACGCGTGCTGCGCGACGGGGTGCAGATCGACGACGTGGTCCTCGAGGAGCTGGTGGGGCTGCCGACGGACGTGACCGAGGCGGCCACGACGTACCGCCCCACCGGAGGGTTCGCGCCCGGCGAGTACCGGTTCGAGTTCGAGCTGATCAGCGCCGAGTTCACCGTGCAGCACTCGGTCCGGCCCACCTTCACCGTGCCCGCACCGTTCCCGATGGCACTCGCCGCGGCAATCGGCGCTGCGGCCGTGCTCGCCGCGGCCGTCGTGCTGTGGTGGCTCCGTCGCCGGCGCAACCGCCGCTTCCCGGACCGCCGGAGCTCCGACCCGGGGCGACCGGTCGACCGCTCCCCCGTCGGGGTCAGCGGCTGAGGAACTCCCGCACGACCTCCGGGATCGGCGTGCCGTCGGACGCCCGGCGGTTCAGCCCGCGGAGCGCCTGGGTCGTCAGCTGCGGCATCACCCTCGCGAAGGCCGTTCGGATGCGGTCGCCGTGCCGGGCCATCACCTCGGAGCGGACCAGCGGCACGATGTTCTCGGCGCGCTGCGGCTCGTCCCGGTCCTCGAGGAGGACCAATCCGTTCTGCTCCACGAGCGGATCGGACGTGAACATCAGCCCGACGTCGGCCTCGCCCGCGCGGAGCGCGAGCGCGACGGCGAGTCCCGCCGGAAGCCCGGTGAACGAGGCGAAGCGCACGCCGCGGGCCTCGAGGCGGGGCAGGCACGCCGGTCGTTCCGGGCACTCGGGCGGCCCGACGAAGTCGAGCTGCGACGCGTGGGCCACGAGGTCGTCGACCGTCTCGATCCGCAGCTGGCTGGCCAGCGCGGCCCGCATGGCGATGCCGTCGCGGTCGACGGCGGGAGCGTGCGGGAGGACGGTGACCCCGTCGTCGGCGAGGTCTTCCGAAAGGCGTCGCTCGACCTCCTCGGCGTCGTCGAGCGGTGGCGCCTCGCCGTCGTGCTCGAACTCGAGGACCGCTGCGAGGTACTCGGGCAGGACGTCGACGTGACCCTGCTGGAGGGCTGGTTGCAGCATCTCGCGGGAGCCCAGCCCGAGGTGGCGCTCGACCTCCAGCCCCTCCGCCTCCAGCGCCTGGGCCAGCAGCTCTCCCAGCACCTCGCTCTCGAGGAAGTCGAAGGAGGCCACGCGCAGCACGTCCGGATCGACGGGGAGCAGCTCGACGTCGGCCGCGTCCGACGTCCCTGAGCACGCCGCACCGAGCATCGCCACGACGACCACCATCCCCGCGATGCGTCGTCGGCGCACCACGGCCTGCGTCCACCCCACGACACGTAGGCTAGGTCTCCGCCCGCGCACCGGAGGAGGGAGATGAGCGAGCTGGTCCGCACGACGAGCGACGCCAGCGCGCCCGCCGCGAGCGAGGGGCGTCCGGTGCGGATCCCCGAGACCTCCAAGGGCAAGGTCCGGCGGCCGTCCGGCGAGCCTCCGCCGCTCCCCCGGCGGCTCGAGAGGATCGACCGGGTCTGGCTCGTGATCGGGGCGATCGTGGCCGTGATCTGGGTCCTGTTGGTCCTCACCGAGAGCGCCGCGGCCAGGGCGATGGATCGCCTCGACCGGATCCTCGCCGAACCCCTCCTCGACGTGCGCCGGGCCAGCCTCACCTCCATCGCCCGCGACATCGAGGACCTGGCCTCGCCGTGGGCCATCCACGTCCTGCGGTGGACGACCTACGCGGCGCTGGTCGCCACGCGGCGCTTCCGCCACCTCCTGGTCCTGCTCGCCGCGCTCTCGACCGCCGCGTTCGTGTCGAGCGGCCTAGTCGAGGTCTTCCAGCGGCCCCGCCCGTACGGCATCGAGATCCTGGGGACGTGGCAGGGGTTCGCGCACCCCTCCCTCCCGGTCGTGGCGCTCACCTCCACGCTCACGGGGATCTGCCTGACGCTGGTGCCGAAGGGGCGCCCGCGTTGGATCGCTGCGTGGATCAGCGCCGGCTGCCTGGTGCTCCTCGCCACGGCCCGGGTGTACCTGGGGACCGACTACCCGAGTGACGTCGTGTTCGCCGCCTTCCTGTCGGTGCTGATCGTCGTGATGTGCTTCCGGGCCCTGGCACCGGAGCAGGCGTTCCCCGTCGTGTACCGGCGGGGCCGCACGGCGCACCTCGACCTCAGGGGCGCTCGCACCCAGGCCATCAGCGTCGCCGTCGGCGAGCAGCTGGGCTTCGACGTGGAGCAGATCCGCCCGGTCGGGCTGGCGGGCTCGGCCGGCTCGACGCCCATGCAGCTCCGCGTCGCGCAGCACCCGCCGGACCGCCTCTTCGCGAAGCTCTACGCGCAGAACCACCTGCGCTCCGACCGCTGGTACAAGCTGGGGCGGGAGATCCTCTACGGCCGGCTGGAGGACGAGACGGCGTTCCGCAGCGTCCGCCAGCTCGTGCTGTACGAGGACCACGTGATGCGCGTCATGCGCGACGCCGGGGTCCCCGTGGTCGACACCTACGGGATCGTCGAGCTGACCCCGGAGCGCGAGTACCTCCTGGTGACCGAGTTCCTCCTGGGCGCGCACGAGCTGGGCGATCCGGAGGTCGTCGTCACCGACGAGATCATCGACGACGGCCTCCGCGCGGTGCGTCGGCTGTGGGACGGCGGCCTGGCCCACCGCGACATCAAGCCGGCGAACCTGATGGTCCGTGACGGACGCGTGTTCCTGATCGACGTCGCGTTCGGTGAGATCCGCCCGAGCGCGTGGCGGCAGGCGGTCGACCTGGCCAACATGATGCTCGTGCTCGCGGTGAGGACCGACAGTCGGCGGGTCTACGAGCGTGCGGTCCTGCAGTTCACACCCGAGGAGATCGCCGAGGCGTTCGCCGCGACACGCGGCGTCACCAGCCCGACGCAGCTCCGCGGGTTGATGAAGGCGCGTGGGGGCGACCTCATCGCCGAGTTCCGGGCGCTGGCCCCGCCCCACCGACCGATCCCGGTGCAGCGATGGAGCCTCCGTCGGCTGATGCTCGTGTCCGGCACCCTGATCGCCGCACTGCTGCTCGCGCTGTTCGTGCTGGGCAACCTCCTGACGGTGCCGTCGTGAGCGGCCTCGGCGCGCGCCGGAGCCTCTGTGCGGCGGCCACGATGGCCGCGCTGGCGGCGGTCACGTCCGGGTGCGCAGCGCGCGACGTGATCCGCCCGGACTGCAACTCGCACGCGCGGCCCAGCCTCCTGCTGATGGCCCAGTCGGTGAGGTCGGCGTCGCAGATCCCCTGCCTGACGACGATCCCGGCCGGCTGGACCTTCGAGCACGTCGAGGCCCGCCAGGACCACGCTCGCATCGTCCTCGACTCCGACCGCGGCGGGAAGCGCGCGCTCACGGTCACGCTGCAGGCGACGTGCGACACGACCGGCGCCAAGCGCATCCCGTCGGACGAGCCCGGGACGCGCCGGTTCGAGCGGGTGAGCTCCCTGGCGCCGGACTACTCGGGCCTCCGCATCTACGAGTTCCCGGGCGGCTGCGTGGTCTACGACTTCGACCTCGAGACCGACCGGGCCAGCGTCCTCCTCAACGAGGCGTCGCTCATGCTCAGCTTCGTGACGCGGACGTCGCTGCGGGAGCAGATGACCGACCTGACCAACGGCGAGATCGACGACGCGCCATGACGAACGCAGACCGCCCATGCTGCTGAACCGGCGGCGAGCGTTCCGGGACGCCGGCGTGATGCTCGCCCTCGCGTTCGCCCTCGGCATCCTCGTCGCGACCCGTCGCAGCGCCGTCCAGCCCGTCGACGACTGGGTGCTCGCCCGGATGGAGTCCGTGAGGAACGGCTGCCTGACGGACATCGGCAAGGGACTGAGCATCCTGGGCGGCGCAGTGGTGATGTGGCCCCTCCGGCTGCTGTCCGTGGGGCTGCTGGCGTGGCGCCGGCGCTGGATCCAGCTCACGGCGTACTCGCTCACGATCATCACGTCCGAGCTGTGCATCGGCCCGCTCAAGTCGCTGATCGATCGACCACGTCCCCCTGCACCGCTGGTCAGCACCGGCAGCGCGTCGTTCCCCTCCGGCCACGCCATCGCCGCCGCGGTGTCCGCCGCCGGCATCGTGATCGCGCTCATCCCTCCGGGGCGCAAGCGCCTGAAGTGGGAGATCTACGCCGGCCTGATCACGTTCGTGATGGCCATGTCCCGCGTGTACCTCGGCGTCCACTGGCTGACCGACGTGGTGGCGGGCAGCCTCATCGGGCTCGGCCTCGCCCTCTTCTGGCCGGCCGTCATGGAAGAGGCTCGAGCTCGGGCTCGTCGACCTGGTGCCCCGCAGTGGATCGTCGCCAGACGACGTAGCACAGCGCTCCCAGCGGAATCGGCGGAAGATACGTGAGCGCCCGGTAGACCAGCACCGCTGCGACGACGCCGGCGTGGTCGCCGCCGGCGGCCACCAGCCCGCCCGTCAGGCCCAGCTCGATCACGCCGAGCCCGCCCGGGGTGACCGGAAGGGCCGAGAGCAGACGGACGAAGGCGAAGGTGGCGAGGACCTCCTGCCATGCGACCTCGTGCTCCGACACCCCGACGTGGCGCAGCGCGACGAGCAGCACGACCACCAGCGACAGGTGGCTCGTGACGGTGGCGACGGTGATCGCGACCCAGCGGGTGCGCAGGAGGTCGATCGTCTCCCGCCGGAACTTCACGAGCGTGCGCCCGAACCCGCCGATCGGCTCCTTGCCGAACCACCGGCGGACGCCGCTCACCCGGTTCGAACCCCAGTCGCCGATGGCGCTCGCCGCGTGCTCGCTGCGCAGGATGGCGGCGCCGAGCACGAGTGCCGCCGCCAGGGCCACGAGCCCTGCGATGGCGGCGGCGACCAACCCTCCCCCGGAGTTGCCCGACAGCACGAGGATGGCCACCGCGACGATCGGGAGCGCCAGCTTGAGGAAGATGTTCCAGATGCCACCGACGAGGAGGGACAGCGCGACGGGACGCCGCTTGAACCCCCACGAGCGGTACATCGCCGCGCTGAGGCCGACGCCGAACGCTGCACCGGCGGGCACCGTGTTCGAGACGGCGGTCGACGCCTGGGAGACCTGGAACGCCTGACCGAACCGGAGCCCCGGGAGCGCCGCCATGAGGGCCGGTTGGTAGGTGGCGAGGTTCCAGAGCGCGGCGAGCACGAGCGTGACGACCTCCAGCCACGTCATCGCCGACACCGCGTCGAGGACGTCGCCGTAGTCGGCCACGCCGGGGAGGACGAAGCCGAACACCGCGACCACGACGGCGACCGTCGACGCGACGCCCGCCACCTTGCGCCATCGTGGCGGCCCCGACGCCTTCCGATCGCTCATCGCCGTGATCGTAAGCCGCTCGGCCGCCCTGCGTTCCCGCCGCCTCATGGACCGGCGTCAGCCGCCGACGGGGAGGGATGACCTTCATCCGTCGCTGGTGGCCCGTGGGCGCCGTCCTCACGGTGCCGCTCGGGGTCCTCTTCTTCCTGCGGGCCGCGTCCGCCCTCGACGTCTCGTGGTTCTCCGCACCGGGGCACGTCGTCATCATGGTCCTGGTCGCGGGCCTCGCCCTCGGCGTCGCCGGCATCGCGATCCACTCCTCGCTGCGCACCGGGCAACCCGGTGTGGTGTGGCTCTCGGTGGGATGCGCCGAGGTCGGGCTGCTGCTGCTCGGGCACGGGCTCACCACGCCGGGTGCCATCGGCCAACCGCCCAACCAGTGGGTCGGCCGCCTGCCGTACGCGGCGATGGCCACCATCGCACTCTGCCTCTTCGTCGCCGGGCGGTCACCCGGCGGCACGGTGAACCGTTGGGTCGGACGCCACCCGGTCGTCACCCTCGCCGCCGTCACGTTGCCGACGGCACTCCTCGTCACGGTCGTGGCGATCGACCCCACGGGACTGCGCGGCGATGCCCCGCTGCGGCACGAGGCGGTGACGCTCCGGGGCCTGTCCGTCGCCGTCGTCTGCCTCCTGCTCGCCGTGATCTGGACGCACTGGCGCCGGTGGCAGCTCGGCAAGGACACGGTGCAGCTCTCGATCGTCCTGTCGGCGGGGAGCTGCATCGCAGCGGTCACGTCGTTCGAGCTCGGCCGCTTCAGCCACATGTCGTGGTGGAACTACCACGGCTACCTGCTCGCCGGATTCGGCGGGACCATCTACGCGATCGTCCGGCGGGGACGCCAGCGTCAGACGATCAGCGAGGTCCTCGACACGACCTTCGTGGAGGACCCGTTCCAGCACATCATCGAGGGCTACCCCGAGGCGCTCCGGACCCTGGTCCGCGCCGTCGAGGTGAAGGACGCCTACACCCACGGGCACAGCGAGCGGACCGCGCAGGTCGCGGTGGAGCTCGGCGTCCGGATGGGCCTCTCGCCCGACCGGCTCCGGGTGATCGCCCGTGGCGCCTACCTCCACGACCTCGGCAAGATCGGGATCCCCGACCACATCCTGAACAAGCCCGGCCGGCTCGACCCCGACGAGCGACAGGTGATGGAGCAGCACCCCCAGCTCGGCTTCGAGCTGGCGTCGAGCGCGCCGTCGCTGCGCGAGGCGCTGCCCGTGATCCTCCACCACCACGAGCGGGTCGACGGCGGCGGCTACCCGAGCGGCCTGGCGGGCAACGACGTGCCGCTCGAGGCGCGCGTCGTCGCGGTCGCCGACGTGTGGGACGCGCTCACCTCGGACCGTGCCTACCGGGTGGGCTGGGAACCGGCCCGCGCGCTGGCCCACATCGCGGCGGGCAGCGGCTCCCACTTCGACCCGAGGATCGTCGACGCCTTCGTCGCGCTGGCTGCCGAGTGGGGAGTGGCGCTGCCGGACGAGCCGGGCGTGGCGGAAGAGGCGTGGCTCGCCGCCCAGACGTGCCACGACATCGATCCGGATCGCGTCGGCATGCTCGTCGGCTGACGTGCCGCCGCTCGGGAGGTGGATCAGGCTCAGCCCATCAGCTGCAGGACACCACCCGTGATCGCCACGCCGGCGCAGATCGCGACGACGAACAGCACCACGGTGGCACGCTGCCGCGCCCGCCCATTCGAGGCGGGGCTCGGTGTGGGCGCAGGCCGGTGGCCGGTCGGGCCCGGCAGCAGCTCGAGGACGGCGAGGTTGCGCGCAGGGAGCAGCTGCGGGAACCCCTTCCACCTGGTGGCCAGCCAGATCTTGCCGTCGAAGTAGTGCTCGACGAGGGGCAGCTCGTCGTCGTCGTACCAGCCCGGGCGGGCGACCGCGATGAGGCGTTCCACCAGCTCGGGTGGTTCAGGTGCCGCCGTCGGTTCGTTCGGGGGGTCGTCGACACCCAGCTCGCCGGTGGCGAAGATCCCCAGTGCACCCAGTACGGCGGCCATCGCGATGACCAGCTGGATGGGCCCCATGTCCCTTCCGACACTACGACCGGACGGGGACTTGTGCCCACAAAAGAAGTTCGAGCTCGTCCGCCCGGTCTCGGGTCAGCTGGTGCGCTGCCAGTAGCCGACCTGCGCGTCGGCCATGAGGATGGGGTCGGTGATGCCGTGCTCGGCGCGGAACTCGCCGACCGCCTGCCGGCAGCCGAGCGGGTGGCCGTAGTCGTCGAGGATCACCCATCCCCCGACGGACAGCTTGGGGTAGAGGTTGGTGAGTGCGTCCATCGTGGAGTGGTAGTAGTCGGCGTCGAGCCGCATGATCGCCAGCGGTCCGATGTCGGCCTTCGGCAGCGACTCGTTGAACCAGCCCTTCACGAACACGACGTCGTCGTCGAGGAGGCCGTACCGGGCGAAGTTCGACCGCACCACGTCCTCGCTGGCCGCGAAGAGGCCGACCTTCTTGAGGAGCTCGTGGGCGATGACGTCGTCGAGGTTGGCGTCGGCGTCGGGTTCGGGGAGGCCCTCGAACGAGTCGGCGAGGATCACCTTGCGGTCCGTCACCCCGTACGCCTCGAGGATCCCCTTCATGAGGATCGACTGGCCGCCCCGGTAGACGCCTGCCTCGAGGAGGTCCCCCGGCACGCCGTCCCGCAGCACCGCCTCGACGCAGGTGTGGACGTTGTCCACGTTCTCCTGCGACCCCAGCGTGTGGGACGGCAGCAGGTTGCCCTGCACGGTCCAGTAGAGATCCCGCGGCGAGAGCTTCAGGGCGTCGGGGGAGCGAGCGGCGCGGAACTTCAGCCTCAGCTCCTGCTTGAACAGCCACATCCGGGCGAGGTCCGCCTTGCTCGGGGGTTTCGACACCTCGTACAGCGAGTTCCTCAGCGCTGCCTTCAGCAACGTGATGTACCGCTGGCGGAGCTCGTCCTCCGAGCTCGCCGATCCCTCGACGGGACCCTCCACCACCACCTGGTCGACCATGTCGGCCACCCCCCTGTGTGCGTCGGCCCAGGCAACGTAACCCCGTCGTCTTGGTTTGTCGACGGGTTCACGAAACCGCTGCGTGCTCCACGGTGGCGAGCCGGGCGAGGGTGAGCGCCGCCAGGAGGAGTCCGAAGTCGCGCAGCGCGACGTCGTAGTAGTCGCCCAGCACGAGCAGGTTCACGATGATCCCGCCGAGCCATGCGGCGACGAGGTAGCCGCCGAACCTCGGGCGCACGGCGACGACCAGCCCGGCCACGATCTCGACCACGCCGACGGCGAGCATCGCCTGGTGGGCGTTGCCGGGGATGATGTCGTCGAGCTGTGGGGCGAGGTAGAGCTCCCAGTCGGTGAGCCAGCCGACGAACTTGTCGATGCCGAAGAGGATCGGCGCCACGGTGAAGGCGACGCGCAGCAGCGTGAACGCCTGGATCACCGGATCGGCGAGCGATCGCCCGACGTCGACCTGGGCCGAGGCGGAGGCGTCGCGGGTGAGGGATGGAGCAAGTGCCATGTCGTTCTCCTTCTAAAGATGAATCTCTCTGTAGTAGAACGCGGGTGAGGTGTTTCGTCAAGGATCGTTGTTTTAGAATGTCCGGGTGGACCTCCCCGACCCGGACGGGCAGCTCGGCATCGTCGCCGCCCTGGATCACCCGATCCGCCGCGCCCTCTTCCGGTTCCTCACCGAGTCCGGCGCCTGGATCGGTCGGGACGAGGCAGCCCGGGCCACCGCGGTCCCCCGCTCGGTGGCGGCGTTCCACCTCGACAAGCTGGCGGAGGCCGGCGCCGTGGACGTGCGGTTCGAGCGCACCAGCGGCCGGACCGGGCCCGGTGCCGGTCGGCCCGCGAAGTTGTACCGGCGCCACTTCGACGAGGTGACCGTGTCGCTGCCCGACCGCCACTACGACCTCGCCGGGTCGGTGCTCGCGACGGCGGCCGCGGAGTCCGTCCGCAACGCCGAGCCGATCACCGACTGCCTCCACCGAGCGGCCCACCGGGCCGGGGTCGAGGTCGGCATCGGCAGCGCGGACGCCGGGGACGGCGAGGCCGTGCTCGAGGTCCTCCGGCGCCAGGGCTACGAGCCGGTGACTTTGCCGAACGGCGAGGTCGCGCTGGGGAACTGCCCGTTCCACCGCCTGGCCGAGCAGGAGCGCGAGCTCGTCTGCGGCATGAACCTCGACTTCCTGGGCGGCGTGCTCGAGGCCGTCGGCGCCACCGGGCTCGACGCCCGACTCTCCCCCGAGCCGGGGTTCTGCTGCGTGCGACTCTCGGGGGGATGACGTCACCGTGACGTCCCGAGACGTCGTTGCCCGCGTCTCGGCGAACCGGTCGCTCGTGCTGGCGTGCGCCGTCGGTGTGGTGGCTCGCCTCACCCTGCTGCTGCTCGGCGACGGCGTCGCGCGCTTCCAGTTCGAGGACAGCCAGAGCTACCTGGACTTCGCGAGGGGACTCCCCTCCGCGCTGTGGCGGCCGACGGCCGCGGCGTTCGACGACACGCTGATCCGCACGCCCGGCTACCCGGTGTTCGCATGGTTGGTCTCGGCCGGCGGCTGGTCGACGACAGCGATCGTCGTCGCGCAGTGCCTCGTGGGGGGAGCCGTCAACGTCGTCCTGTGCGAACGGCTCGGTCTGCGCCTCGGAGGTGCGTCGGTCGGGATCGCCGCCGCGTGGGTCCTCGCGCTGGATCCGGCCACGATCGGACACACGCTGCTGATCTCCACGGAGACGCTCTTCACCACGGTGCTGCTGCTGACGTTGCTGTCGGTCGAGCGCATCGCGCGGGGGCTGCGCACCGACGGGCTCACACCCGCCACGGCGCGATCGAGCGCCACCCTCGGAGGCCTCATCGGCCTGGGCGTGCTGGTACGGCCCGTCTTCGTCAGCTTCATCCCGCTGTTCGCAGGAGGTCTGTGGTTCGCCGCCCGGATGCCGAGGAGGTGGCTGGTCCCCGCCGGCGTGGTCGTGGCGGCGCTCGTCCCCACCGTCGCCTGGCAGCTGAGGAACGTGGGCGTCGCCGATGCGTTCGTCCTGTCGACGGTGCAGGGGCAAAACCTCTACGCCCTCGGCCTGGGCGCGGCCGCGACCGAGCGCGACCCCCTGCCGATCCACAGCTCCACCGAGGAGCAGGGCGCCAACATCGACGCGGTCAGGCTGCCCTTCGAGCGGGAGCACAGCGAGGAGCTCGACAACCCGGGTCCCGTCGAACGACATCGCGCCTGGTCGCGCCTCGGCCTCCAGCTCGCGTGGGAGCATCCGCGCGGCGTGGTGGTCCAGGGCGTGACCACGATCAGCCGCACGCTGACCTCCCCGGGCCACGAGCTCGTGCTGCAGCGGATGCGCCCGTCGTGGCGGCCGTCCGCTCGGGGCCCGCTCGCCGCGGCGTCGATCGCCTGGCTCGCCGGGGTGTACCTCCTCGCGGCCGTGGGCGCAGCCCGCGCGGCCTGGCAGCGTCGGTGGGGCCTCCTGGCCCTCTGCGTCGGCACGAGCGCCTGGTACCTCATCACCTCGATGGGTCCGGGGATGTACGTCAGGTTCCGGCTGCCGATCATGCCGATGGTCGCCGTCCTCTCGGGCCTCGGGCTGGTGCACCTGCGGGAGCGCCTCCGGTCCCGCGCTCCCTCGGCCGTCGGCGCCGATGATCAGGACAGGTACACACCCCGGCTGTAGAAGAACGCCATCCCGAGCATCAGCAGTCCGCTGGCCAGGACGACGACCGCCCCCCGGCGCGGGCGCGACGCGGTGACCGCGTCGAGGTGCTCACCCCACACCGCGAGCGCGGGGAACGCGCCGAGCATGTAGCGCCCGGCGCCCATGAAGTCGTGCGTACCGAGGAACGTGACCGCCACGGTGCCGAGCACCAGCACGGCGGACGGGAAGCCGAACCGGCGAGCGACACGTCCCGTCGAGAGGAGCACCGCTGTCGTCAGGACCGCTTGGAAGAGGAGCGTGGCGCTGTGCGTCGGCGTGTCGGCGAAGTGGACGAGCCGTGAGAAGAAGGTGCCCTTGAGGAGCGGGAAGCGTCCGCTGTGGAACGTCGCCTGGTTCGTGAGGAAGATCAACGGATTCCCGAACGCCGCCCAGAGATAGCCCGCATAGGCGAGGAGGCCGACGAGCGCCACGGCCGGGGCACGGAACGCGGGCCGGAGCTTCTGCCGGTCCACGCCGCCCGGCACCTGCAGCCACGTTGCGAGCCGGGCCGTCCATCGGCCCACTGCGGTCGTGGCCGGGGGCGCCTCGGAGCGGTCGCCGCGGGGGAGCAGGGCCCCGTGCCGGGCGGCGGCCAGCGCCGCCAGCGTCGGCACCAGGACGATCGCGGTCGGCCGCGTGGCGAGGGCGAGCGCGCCCACCGCCCCGCCGAGGCCGTCTCGCCCGCGATCGACGAGGAGCAGCGCACCCAAAGCCAGCGCCAGGGAGACGGCGTCGGAGTAGACGGTGCCGTACAGGAACCACGCGTAGGGGTAGAGCGCGAAGGCCAGGAACGCGAGGAGCCGGGCGCGACCGCTCGATCCGTGGACCCCGAGCCACCGCCAGTAGAGGACGAACGCGGCGCCGGCCGCCACGACGGTCACGAGGACCGCCGCCAGCATCGGGGTCGCGACGACCGTGGACGCCGCCCGGATCAACAGCGGGTAGAGCGGGAACCAGACGATCGTCGACTGGACGCCGGACCGGTAGCTGTAGCCGTCCGCCGCGATCTGCAGGTAGCGGTGGCCGTCGAACTGCACGAGCCCGTCGAGGTAGAGGTCGGGACCACGGCCGGACCAGGAGCCCCCGCGCAGCACCTCGTCGGAGAGGTGGGCGATGACGACCACGGCCAGCGTCACCCCGGCCCAGGTGAGCAGCGGCACCCGGTAGCGCCTCATGAGCCCCCGCTGCACCGGGTCACACTACTTGCGAGGGTCGGGGCCAGCCCCAGCGCGGAGGTACCCAGGAGCGCAGCCGTTCGGTAACCTTGTGCTCGACCGGACAGGCTGCCGAGGGGGAGAGCGGCACCTGTCGGGTCGAGCGGCACGCACCGCTCCGGCGCCCTCTCAACCGAGGATGAGCACCACCTCGCCGCTGAGGATCGCGACGAGCCCGACTCCGACGACGTACCCCGCAACGAGCGCGAGGTGCCGGCGGCGCCCGCGGTGGGGCGTCGCGGCGGGTTCGGCGGGCGTCGCGACGACCGCGGTGGGCACGGCCTCGTCGACGTGGTCGTCGGTGACGGCGGGCGCCGGCATCAGCTGCGGCACGGTGACCTCGGGACCCGCCGCGAGCTGGGCGAGGAGGTGCGCGGCGCCCGGAGCGGGGGTGATCTGCGGGAAGCCCTTCCAGCGCGAGGCGAGCCAGACCCGACCGTCGAAGTAGTGCTCGGCGAGCGGCTGGTGGAGGTCGTCGTACCACCCGGGCGGCGCGATCGCGATCAGCGCGGGGTCGGCACCCACCGGTGGGGTCCGACGCGACGACACCTGCTCGACGGCCGGCGCCTCCCGCGGCGCGGTGATCGTCGTCATGACGCGACCTCCCACGCCTCACGTGGCCCGGTCTCGCCGGACACGGTCGCGCTCCCGCTGGGTCCCATGCTCCTGTCGACGGTACGAGCACGAGGCCCGCCCGTCGCTGAGCGATTCGACCCAGCGGGCGGTCAGACCGCCATCGCCTCGCGGACCTCGTCCAGCGCGGCCTCGCCGCCCTGACCGGTGCCCGTGACACGCCCCGACTCCAGCACGTAGTAGCTGTCCGTCGATCGCAGCGCGAACCCCACGTGCTGCTCGACCAGCAGCACCGTCAGGTCGCCGCGGCGCGTGAGGTCCACGATCACCTGCTCGATCTCGGCGACGACGTTGGGCTGGATGCCCTCGGTCGGCTCGTCCAGGATCAGCAGTCGCGGCTGGGTGAGCAGCGTGCGGGCGATGGCGAGCTGCTGGCGCTGGCCACCCGACAGCAGGCCGGCCGGCCGCTTCAACAGGTCGGTCAGGACGGGGAACGTGTCGAGCACCCCGTCGAGCTCGGCCTTCACGGTCGAGACCAGCTGCAGGTTCTCGAGGGTCGTCATCTGCGGGAAGCAGAGCTGACCCTGTGGGACGTAGCCGAGGCCCCGCCGGACCCGCTGGCTGGGCGGCAGCTTGGTGACGTCCTCGCCGTCGAGGAGCACCCTTCCGGACCTGACGGGGAGCAGCCCGACGGCGACCCGCAGCAACGTCGTCTTGCCGGCGCCGTTGTGGCCCATCACCGCCGCACCACCGCCGCGTGGAATCGACACGTCGACGTCGAACAGCACCATCGTCCGCCCGTACCCGGCGGTCACGCCGTCGATCTCGAGCACCGGGTCAGCCATCGAGCGCCACCTCCGTCACCGTGCCGAGGTAGACCTCCTGGACCTGCGGGTCCGCCTGCACCTCGGCGACCGTCCCCTCGGCGAGGACCTTGCCGCCGTGCATCACCGTCACGAAGTCGGCGTAGGTCCGCATGAACTCCATGTCGTGCTCGACGACCACGATGGTCCGCTCGCCGACGATCCGCTGCAGCAGCTCGCCCGTCTCCTGCCGCTCCTCGGTGCTCATGCCCGCGACCGTCTCGTCGAGGAACATCACCTTCGCGTCCTGCACCAGCAGCATGCCGACCTCCAACCACTGCTTCTGTCCGTGGGCGAGCGTTCCGGCCGGCCGGTCGGCCAGGGCCGTGAGCCCGATCGTCTCCAGCGCCTGCTCGACGCTCTCGGGCACCTTGCGGCGGGCGAGGAGGAGGCTCGGCGCCCTGCGGTGCAGGCCGGCCGCGATGTCCAGGTTCTGCAGCACGCTGAGCTGCTCGAACACCGTGGCCGTCTGGAAGGTCCGGCCGATCCCGAGCCGCACGATCTTGTGCGACTTCATCTCGAGCAGGTTGTGGTGGCGGAACATCGCCTCGCCGCTGCCCCGCACGAGGCCGGTGAGCGCGTCCACCAGCGTCGTCTTGCCGGCGCCGTTCGGGCCGATGAGGAAGTGCAGCCGGCCCTGCATCAGGGTGAGGTCGACGCCGTCGATCGCCTTGAACCCGTCGAAGTCGACGGTCAGCTTCCGGATCTCCAGGTAGTCGTCACCGCGGAACGAGATCGTCACGTCGCCACCTCCGCTTCGAGCGCCACGGGGGTCGTGCGGACGGACCGTCGCGGCAGCCGCGCCATGAGCTTCGGCCAGAGCGAGGTCACGCCGCCGGGGAGGAACAGCATCACCACGATGAACAGCGCGCCCTGGAAGTAGGTCCACTGGGTCGGGAAGTTCTCCGAGAGCGACGACTGCCCGTACCCGACGGCGATCGCGCCGAGCGCCGCGCCGAACAGCGAGGCCCGGCCTCCGAGCGCGACGCCGGCGAGCAGGAGGATCGATGCCGTGGCGTCCACGTTGGACGGCGAGATGATGCCGGCGATCGGGGCGAACAGCGCACCGCCCACGCTCGCCATGACCGCCGCCACCACGAACGCGACCAGCTTGATGTTCGCCGGGTCGTAGCCGAGGAAGCGGATCCGCTCCTCGGCGTCACGGGTCGCGACGAGGAGCTCGCCGTAGCGGCTCCGGTGGAGCTGCCAGGCGACCAACATGGCGAGGATCAGCAGACCCGCCGCGATCATGTAGAGGTTCTTCTTGACCGAGGGGTCGTACAGGTTCTGGCCGAAGACGGTGGTGAAGGTGTTCAGGCCGTTGAAGCCCCCGGTCTGCTTGATCGTCGCGACCAGCAGCGTGGAGAACGCCACGGCCAGCGCCTGGGTCAGGATCGCGAAGTACGCCCCCTTCACCCGGCGCTTGAGGATGGCGTAGCCGAGGATGAACGACACCACGGCCGGCACGGCGACGATGGCCAGCAGGGTGAACCCACCGCTGCGGAAGGGGCCCCACCAGCCGGGCATCGTGCCGTCGCCGTACAGGACCATGAAGTCCGGGACCCCGTCCGGGCCGGCCGCCTCGAGCTTCATGTGCATGGCCATCGCGTAGCCGCCGAGACCGAAGAACACGCCCTGGCCCATGACGAGCATCCCGCCCCGACCCCATGCGAGGCCGATGCCCACGGCGGCGAGCGCCCAGGTGCAGTACTTGCCGAGGTTGCCGAGTCGGAACGGCGTGAGGGAGTTGGGCGCCCACACGAGGAGCACGAGCGCCACGAGGGCGATCCCGACGAGGCCGCCGTACGACTTGAGCAGCTGGGCGGGCGAGGAGGTCCGCGCTCGTCTCGAGGGCTGGACGGCGTCACTGACGACAGGGGTCGCCGAGGTCTCGGCGCCGGTGGTGGGGGTCGCCGTCGTCATGCCAGCGACCTGGTGCGGACGGTGAAGAGGCCCTGCGGTCGGAGCTGCAGGAACACCACCACGAGGGCGAAGCTGAGGACCTGGGCCATGCTGCCGCTGGTCCAGTCGGTGATGAAGGCGGTGACCACGCCGACGACCCAGGCGGCGATGAGGGTGCCCTTGAGCTGCCCGACGCCGCCGGCCACCACGACGAGGAAGGCGGGGATGATGTAGGTCGTCCCGAGCGTGGGGTTCGTGCCCGAGATGAGTGCGATGGCCACGCCCCCGATCCCTGCGAGGCCGGAGCCGAGGAAGAAGGTGATGCGGTCCACGTTGCGGGTGGAGACGCCCATCGTCTCGGCCAGCTCCCGGTTCTGCACGGTGGCCCGGATCCGCCGACCGAACGAGCTGTACTTGAGGACGGCGTTGAGCCCTGCGAGCGAGGCGAGGGCCAGCACGATCGTGAAGAGCTGGCGGTACGGCCAGTCGTAGCCGAACACCGAGATGCCGCCCTTGAGCCAGCTCGGCGGCTTCACCGGGTCGCCCTGGGCGCCGAACAGGTCCTTCGCCGCCTGCTGCAGCACCATCGCGACACCGACGGTCACGAGCAGCGTGTCGAGCGGCCGCTGGTACATCCACTGGATGACCGAGACCTCGAGCAGCAGCCCGAGGAGCCCGGCGAGCAGGAATGCCACCGGGATGGCGACGAGGGTCGAGACCCCGACGGTGGTCAGCACCTGCTGGGTCAGGTAGGCGGCGTAGGCCCCGGCCATCAGGAACTCGCCGTGGGCCATGTTGATCACGCCCATCTGGCCAAAGGTGAGCGACAGTCCGAGCGCAGCCAGCAAGAGGATGGCTCCGGTCGCCGTGCCGGTGAGGAGAGGTGTCGTGAATGCGTCCATGCCGCTGCTTTCGGGTTCGTCCGGGGCGGTGGTGCCGGGTGGTCGGTCGGGGGGCGCGTGCTCGTGCACGGCACCCCCCGACGGGGACGGGTCGAGCTACTCGGAGGTCACCCGGCGTTCGGGTCCCACCAGGCGTAGCCCTCGAGGAACGGATCCGGTTCGATGGGTGCGTCCGAGCTCCAGACGATGTCGAACTGGTTGTCGGCGTTGATCTGGCCGATCAGGCCGGTCTTGGCGATGTGGTGGTTCTCACCGTTGACCGTGACCGTGCCCTCCGGCGCATCGAAGGTCACACCGCCCGACGCCTCGTTCACCGCATCGACGCAGAACGACTCCGCCTTCTCGACCATGCCCTTGTAGAGGTACAGCGAGGTGTAGGCGGCTTCCATCGGGTCCGATGTCGGGCGGTCGGCGCCGTACTTGGCCTGGAAGGCCTTGATGAAGGTGTCGTTCGTCGGGCTCTCGACGCTCTGGAAGTAGTTCCAGGCGGCGAACTGGCCGGTGACGTCCTCACCCATCGCGGGTGCCTCTTCCTCGGCGATGGACACCGAGATGATCGGCGAGTTGTCCGGGCCGAGGCCGGCCTCGTAGTAGGCCTTGATGAAGCCGACGTTGGACGAGCCGTTGATCGTGTTGAACACGAAGTCGGGCTTGGCCGCAGCGATCTTGGCGACCTGCGTGGTCCAGTCGTCGCTGTCGCGCGGGACGTACTCCTCACCGACGATCTCGATGCCGAGCTCCGCGGCGTACTGCTTGATGATCTTGTTCGCGGTACGGGGGAACACGTAGTCCGAACCCGCCAGGAACAGCGTCTCCACGCCCTTGGACTTCAGGAAGTCCATGGCCGGGATGATCTGCTGGTTGGTCGTCGCGCCGGTGTAGTAGATGTTCTTCGACGCCTCGAGGCCCTCGTACTGCACCGGGTAGAAGAGCAGGCCGTTGGCGCCTTCGACCACCGGGAGCATCGCCTTGCGGGAGGCCGAGGTCCACCCGCCGAACACGGCGGCGACCTCGTCCTGGGTCAGGAGCTTGTTGATCTTCTCGGCGAAGACGGTGGGCTCGCTCTGGCCGTCCTCCTCGACGAACTCGATCTTCTTGTCGAGGATGCCGCCGTCGGCGTTGATCTCCTCGGCCGCCAGCATGAGCGAGTCGCGGACGGTCTGCTCGCTGATGGCCATCGCGCCCGAGGTGGAGTTCAGGAA
>JAEZFI010000285.1 GCA_023437745.1 Actinomycetes bacterium | reverse complement strand
GGCTACGGCCACGACGACGCGCCGGACACGTTCGGTGGGCCCGTCGCACCCCCACCCGGAGCGGCAGGCGACGCCACGGGGCTCAGCACCGCGATCGAGCGGCTCGCCCCCAGCTCCCAGCAGACCGGCGCCGTCGCGTTCACGGTGGTCGGCGCACTCCTCCAGCGCGGGGAGACGGTGCTCGCCGCCGTCCAGGGCTGGTCGCTCGGCATGCCGACGGTCGTCGCGCTGACGACGACGCGGGCGATCGTGGTCAGCGAGCGGCGCTGGACGCCACTCATCGAGCAGTTCCCGGTGCGCTCCGGGCTCTCGATCTTCGGACGCCACGTGGACGGCGCCGCGTCGCTCAGCCTGCAGGAGGGCGACCGCCTCGTGACCATCGACCAGATCACCGACGTCGCCCTCGCCGTCGAGCTCGCGAACGTGGCCCGGAGCCGGTCGACGGGGACCGGGTTCTGACCTCGCGAGCACAGTTGCTACACTCGCCCCCGCTGCGGACGTAGCTCAGCTGGTAGAGCATCACCTTGCCAAGGTGAGGGTCGCCGGTTCGAATCCGGTCGTCCGCTCCATCCGGAACCCCCCGCTCAGGCGGGGGGTTTCGTCGTCCTCCGGTTCTGTTCCAGCCAGAGCAGCGCCAGCGATGCTCTGGCTGGAACAGAACCGAGCGCCGGCGGGCGCCGATTTCCTGCGCAACGGCGTGGCCGGGCAGGCTGTCCGCCGCCATGGCGACGATCATCCCCGACCCGCGCGTCCCCACGCGCCCCCTCGACCTGCCCACCCGCGCCCAGGTGCGGGCCGCGATCCCCGACGAGTGCTTCGAGCACAGCCTCCCCCGGGCGTTGGGGTACCTCGCCGGTTCCGCGCTGGCCGTCGCCGCGCCTGCGACGCTCGCGGCCATGTACCTGCCGATGACCTGGGCCTGGCTGCCCGTGTGGCTGGTCTACGCAGCGGTCACCGGCACCGCCGCCACGGGCCTCTGGGTCATCGCCCACGAGTGCGGGCACGGGGCGTTCGCCCGCCAGGCCCGCCTCCAGGACACCGTCGGCTTCGTCCTGCACACCGCACTCCTGGTCCCGTACTTCTCCTGGCAGCGCAGCCACTCGGTCCACCACGCCAAGACCAACCACCTCCACGAGGGCGAGACGCACGTGCCCGCCCGCTCGCACGAGGACCGGGCGATCGCTCGCGGTCGTCTGCGCCGGCGCCTGGGCGAGGACGCCTTCGCCGGGCTGATCGTCGTCCGGACCCTCCTCTTCGGCTGGCCGGCCTACCTCCTGGCCGGGGTGACGGGCGGACCGGCCCGCGGGCGCAGCAACCACTTCTGGCCGGTCGCCCCGTTCGCCACGGAGCTCTTCCCGAAGCGATGGCACGCCCGGGTGTGGGCGTCGACCGCCGGCATCCTCGCGATGCTCGCCGTGCTCGTGTGGTGGGCGATCGCGGCGGAGTCGGTCGTGCCGGTGCTGGCCCTCTACGTCGGCCCGTACCTCGTCGTGAACGCCTGGCTCGTGACCTACACCTGGCTGCAGCACACCGGTGACGAGATCCCCCACCTCGACGACGAGGAGTGGTCGTGGCTGCGGGGCGCCTTCCAGACCGTGGACCGCCCGTACGGCGGCGTGGTCGACCTGCTCCACCACCGGATCGGCACGACCCACGTCGCTCATCACATCGATTCGAAGATCCCGCACTACCGGGCGGCCCTCGCCACGCAGGCCATCAGCCGCGAGTTCCCGGAGTGGTACCGCTACGACCCCACGCCGGTGCCGGTCGCGCTGTGGCAGGTGGCCCGGGACTGCGTCGCCGTCGAGGAGCACGTCGACGGCTGGTACCCCACGTCGATGGCGGACCTCGTGCCGCAGTCCGCCGGGAGCGGCACGATCACCAGGTGAGGCGCTCGCACCCCTCGTGGGTGTCGGGCTCGACCTGCAACGTGGCGTGGTGCACCCCGTAGCGCTCGGCGAGCAGCTGCTGGGCGGCGTCGAGGACGTGGTGGCCGTCGGCGTCGGCGTCGTGCATGAGGTGGGCGGTGAGCACCTCCATCTCGGAGGTGAGGGTCCAGACGTGGACGTCGTGCACGTCCGCCACGCCGTCGATGGCGAGGAGGTCCGCCGTCATGGCGGGCACGTCGAGGTGCGAGGGCGCCTCCTGCAACAGGATCCGCAGCGCCTCGCGTCCCAGGCGGGCTGCCCGCGGGAGGATGAAGAGCCCGATCCCCGCACCGACGACGGGGTCGATCCACGCCCACCCGGTGAGCCACATCGCGCCGGCCGCCACGATGACCCCGACCGAGCCCAGCAGGTCGGCGAGCACCTCCATGTAGGCGCCCTCGACGTTGATCGACTCCCCCGCGCCGGAGCGCAGCAGGAGGAAGGCCACGATGTTGACCACCAGACCGATGGCGCCGACCGTCAGGACGGTGAGCGAGGCGACCTCCGGCGGGTCGCCGAGTCGGATGACGGCCTCGACGAGCACGTAGCCGGCGACGCCGACGAGGAGGACTGCGTTGGCGAGGGCGGCGAGGATCTCGAGCCGGTAGGACCCGAACGTCCGGTGCGTGCGGGTCACCGGGCGCGACGCCGCGTGGATCGCCGCAAGTGCCATCGCCAGCCCGAGGGCGTCGGTCGCCATGTGCCCGGCGTCCGACAGCAGTGCCAGGGAGCCGGTGAGCAGGCCCACCACGACCTGCACAACCAGGAACGCGACGACGAGGCCGAGCGCGATCGCCAGGGGCCGGCGGTGCCGCTCCCCCGCTCGCCCGTGGGCGTGCGAGTGGGTGTGGCCGTGCGAGTGGCTCATCGACCCGGGTTCGCCGGACGCTCGCAAGCGGGTGTGCGCATCACGACATCATATGCGACTTCTCGCATGTGTCGACGAGGCGACGGTCACACGATCTCGACCGCACGCGCCAGCAGCGCCTTCGAGGTCTCGGACAGCGGCACGGTGCTCGCCAGCTCGGCAGCTGCGGGGCTCATCTTGCGCAGGGTGCGGGCGAGCACCGTCACCATCTTCTCGTCACCCACGAGCGACGTGGTCTCGTCGAACTGCGACTCGAGGAACACCAGGCACAGCGCATCCTCGTGAGCCTGCGCCGCCTCGTCCTGGCCCAGGCCCTCCTTGCGGATGATCCGACCCGCCGCAGCGACCTCGTCCTCGCTGGCACCCTCGCCACGGAGGATCCGACCCACCTCGGCCGCGTGCGCCTTCTTCGCCTCGGTCCGCCACCGGAGGTAGCCGGCCCGACCCTCGGGGTACGCGTCGCGGGGGAACGTCCAGCGCTCGAGGTGGTGGCCACGGGCGGCGACCAACTGGACCGGACCGGCGTCGGGGTCGAGTCGGAGCAGCCACTCGCACGCCCTGCGTCCGGCGACCAGCTCCCGAGGTCCGGTCACTCCGCCGACGGTCAGCGACCTGGGGTCCGCTGCGTTGCGCTCGTCGATGACGGCCAGGATCCGTGCGAGCCCCGGCCCGTCGATCACGACTCGGAGGGACGCAGGTCGATCCGCAGGGTCAGGATCCCGTCCTCGAGCGAGGCCGCAGCGTCCCCGATCATCGCGTAGTCCTGGAAGTCGATCCGGGCCTGCCGGACGAACTCCTGGCGCTGGGCTCCCTCCACCGGCGGGATGTTCCGGCGTCTCACCGCCTCGGAGCGCTCACGGAACCGCTGGATCATCGCCTCGACGTCGAACTCGGCCATGCGGCCACGCTATCCGGCCCGCTCACACCCAAAACCACCCGGTTCTGTGTCGTGGGGGGGGGGGCGGGCGCGGGGGGGG
>JAEZFI010000254.1 GCA_023437745.1 Actinomycetes bacterium | reverse complement strand
GGCCAACCCCGCGATCGCCGCACGCCTCGGCCTGTCGACCAAGACCGTCGCCAACTACGTCAGCACGATCCTGCTCAAGCTCGCCGCGACGGACCGAGCAGATGCCGCGCGGATCATCCGCGCCCATCCCAACCACTGAAGCGTCGCGAGCCTCTGCAGGGGCCCACGGCGCATCCCATGCGCGAGACGTGCAGCGCCAGAGTAAGCGAACGACGTTCTGCAGCCGAGCGAGATATCTGTCGCTGCCGCGAGCGGAGCAGCTCGCCCGCAATCCCGCCCAGCGTCGCCGCGGCATCAGAATCCACACAGCGCTCGCGAGCCGGCCATGCGTTCCCGTCACGCTCAAGACACCCGGATCATGACCCCGTCGTCTTCGCGGCCCTCGACCGGGGAGAGCGGGAAGGTAGTCCAGCGATGACCTGCGATGATGCGGCGTTTCAGAAGTACCAGGGGAAGGGCGACCAGTCGGGGTCGCGCTTCTCGAGGAACTGGTCGCGGCCCTCGCCGGCCTCGTCGGTCATGTAGGCGAGTCGTGTCGCCTCGCCGGCGAACACCTGCTGGCCGACGAGGCCGTCGTCGATCAGGTTGAAGGCGAACTTCAGCATCCGCTGCGCGGTCGGGCTCTTGCCGTTGATCTCCTTCGCCCATTGCAGCGCCGTCGCCTCCAGCACGTCGTGCGGCACGACCTCGTTGACCATGCCCATCCGATGGGCGTCCTCCGCGGTGTACTCCCTGCCCAGGAAGAAGATCTCGCGGGCGAGCTTCTGGCCGACCTGGCGTGCGAGGTACGCCGACCCGAACCCGCCGTCGAAGCTCGCCACGTCTGCGTCGGTCTGCTTGAAGCGTGCGTGCTCACGGCTGGCGAGCGTCAGGTCTGCCACCACGTGCAGGCTGTGCCCGCCGCCCGCCGCCCACCCGGGCACCACGCAGATCACCACCTTCGGCATGAACCGGATCAGCCGCTGGACCTCGAGGATGTGGAGCCGGCCGGACCGGCCCGGGTCGATGGTCTCCTGCGAGTCGCCCCCCGCGTAGCGGTAGCCGTCCCGGCCGCGGATGCGCTGGTCCCCGCCGCTGCAGAACGCCCACCCGCCGTCGCGCGGCGAGGGGCCGTTGCCGGTGAGCAGGACGCAGCCGACGTCGCTCGTCTGGCGGGCGTGATCCAGCGCCGTGTACAGCTCGTCGACGGTGTGCGGCCGGAAGGCGTTGCGCACCTCCGGACGGTCGAACGCGATGCGAACCGTCCCGTGCTCGACGCTGCGGTGGTACGTGATGTCGCTGAAGGCGAAGCCCGGCACGTCACGCCAGGCGCTGGGATCGAACAGTTCGGAGACCATCCTCGCCATGTTGGTCGCCCTCGCCCGGCGCTGCGAACCGGCTGCGAGGACCGGGAGTACGCTGCCGCCATCGAGGCCGACCTCACCGACCCAGATCTCGTCTCCGACGGGCCGCCGCACGAGGTCTATCGACGTCTGCGTGACGACGCGCCGGTCTACTGGCACCCGCCCACCTCCCACACCCCCGACGGCGAGGGCTTCTGGTGCCTCACCCGCCACGAGGACGTGGAGTGGGCGGCGAAGCAACCGGCGCTGTTCTCGTCGGTCGGCGGGGGCGCGCGTGAGGGCGGTGGCACCTTGATCGAGGACCTGCCTCGCAGCTTCGCCGCCGGAGTGCTGTTCAACATGCAGGACGACCCCCGTCACCACCACATCCGGCGGCTCGTCACGCCGTCGGTCAGCCCGAAGCAGCTCCGCCTCCTCGAGGCGTCGCTCGCCGACAGGTGCGCGGCGATCCTCGACGCCGCCGTCGAGCAGGAGACGTGCGACTTCCTCGTCGACGTCGCGGCCGAGCTCCCGCTCCAGGCCATCGCCGCGCTGCTGGGCGTCCCGCAGGGGGACCGCCACTTCCTCCTCGACTGGGCCGACGCGACCCTCGACTACGACGACCACGATCCGGGCGGCACCTCGGCCCGGGCGCAGGACGCCGGCGCGGCGATGGCGGCGTACTCGGTGCGCCTCCTCGAGGAGAAGCGACGCTGCCCCGCCGACGACATCATGTCGATCGTCGCCAACGCCGACCTCCCCGAGGGCGCGGAACCCGCCGGCCCGATGAGCGAGCTCGAACAGGAGATGTTCTTCCACCTCCTGGTGGCAGCGGGCAGCGAGACGACACGCAACTCGATCACGGCCGGACTGCTCGCACTGCTCGAGCGTCCCGAGCAGTGGGATGCGCTCCGCTCGGATCGAACGCTGCTGGCGGGCGCCCTCGAGGAGATGCTGCGGTGGGCGTCGTCGACGACCTACAACCGGCGGACGGCGACGGAGGACGTGGAACGTGGCGGCCAGGTGATACGAGCAGGGGACAAGGTCGCGCTCTGGTGGCAGGCCGCGAACTACGACGAGCGCGTGTTCGCCGAGCCGCACGAGTTCGACATCCGTCGCAGCCCGAACCCGCACCTGAGCTTCGGTGCGGGCAGCCACTTCTGCCTGGGCGCCAACCTCGCTCGACTCGAGATGAAGCTGCTGTTCGACGGACTGCTCGACCGCGCCGAGGCCGTCGAGCTCGTCGGGCCGGTCGAACGCACCCGCTCCAACAAGCACGCCGGGTTCCGCCACGCTCCCATCCGCATCCGAAGGGCGACGACATGACAGGTTCGCATCCGATCGTGGACGCCTACGTGGCGAACATCAACGCCGGTGACCACGCAGGGCTGCTCGCCAACTTCGGCGACGAGGCGGTCCTGCACCACCCCGCCGGGACCTTCACCGGAGCGGAGCTCGGCGCCTTCTACCGGGACGTGGTGTTCGCCGGCCAGGCCGTGCTCACCGCGGGCACGGTGCTGGTCGACGGGTCGGTCGTGATGGCCGAGATCGCCGCGACGAGCCCGCTCGACCCGGACGGCCCCGCGCTCCACGCGCTCGACGTCTTCCGGCTCACCCCCGACGGGCGCATCGCCGCGCTCGACATCTACTACCGCTGACGGCGCCGACCGCCCGAGGGCGGCCGGGCTGCCGCGATGGTGGAGCTGGAGGGAATCGAACCCTCGTCCGCCGAGTGGTCACTGAACCGGATACGACCATTCCCGTCCTGCGGCCTCGATGGCTGCCGCGCCCACGGGTGGGTGGAGTCCGGAGACTCACCACCGGGTCTTTCCCCGGTGTCAGCGGTCTTTCACGCCGTCAGCGGTCTCTCCCTGCCGTCCACCACCGCTTCTGTTGCCGGGCTGCGATGGTCAGGCCCCGTGCGCCATTGCTGGTCACGATGTCTCTCTATTCCTGACCTAGATCAGGCTGCGAGAGCGAACTGCTCGTTGGCGGTTCTTTGGTTGCCCTGTTTAACGAGTCTGAGCAACTCGGGTCGCTAGCGCAGCTTCCAGATCTCGTCGTCGAAACCAGTCAGCCCCGTGTGCATCGCTCAGGCTACCGGCCCCGGCGGCGCAACACTGCCGAACTTGGGAGGACGGCGGGGCCCGCCCCCCGACTTCCGGCCGAGTTCGGGGGTCAGCAGGAGGGAGCGGGGGGTTAGCGTGCCGGACCGTGCGGCTGTCGGTGACCCCCTCCAAGGACGCGGACCACTACCCGTTCGCCCACGAGATCCGGGTGCGGTTCGCCGAGACGGACGCGATGGGTGTCGTGCACCACGCCGCCTACCTCCCGTACCTCGAAGAGGCGCGAGTGGCGTACCTGCGGCACCTCGGCCACCCGTACGACACGATCCGAGCCGAGGGCATCGACTTCTCGGTGCTCGAGGTCTTCGTCCACTACGAACGCCCGCTTCGCTTCGACGACGTCGTCCGGGTGCACCTCGAGGTCGCCAGCGCGACCCGCGCCACGTTCCAGCTCGCCTACCTCCTCACGGTCGACGGCGAGCGGGTCGCCACGGGCGTCACCGTCCACGGTGCTGTCGACACCCACGGCCGGGCAGCGCGGACGCCCGAGTGGATCCGCACCGCGCTGAGCATGGGCGTGCCGGGCGGCGGCTGAGCTGCACGGTGGAGCTGCAGCTCTTCGAGGTGGTCGCCGAGGCGTGCCGCGGCCTGGTGCCCGCCGACCTGGGCGAGGTGCACCTCCGCTCGCACCGCTACGGCGTGAAGGCCTGGTTCGGCACCGAGGAGCCCTCGCGGGAGCACTACGAGGCGCAGGTCGTCAGCGCGAAGCACGTGCCGGGGGCGAAGGTGCTCGCCCTGGAGCTGGGCTTCCACGCCGAGCATCCGAAGGTGGCGGACAACGACGAGGTCATCGCCCGGCTCGTCACCGGCGAGCGGACCTGGCGGCGGACGCTGGGCGACGACGTGGTGGTCGGCCCGTTCCTCGGGCGGGAGGACGTGTGGCGGCGAGTCTCGGAGACGTGGGCCGATCCGGACCTCGGCGATCCCGACCTCGTCCTGGACGTCGCGCTCCGCCTCGTCGACTACTTCACGGCGCTCGAACCGCTGCGCCGCGCCTGATCAGAGGTCCCCTCGTCGCTGCAGCGCCGTCATGGCGATCCACCCGGGGAGGATCGGCACCCAGAACGTCACCAGGCGGAAGAGCAGGACCGCCGGGATCGCCAGCCGCTGCTCCACCGACACGACGGCGAGGCCGGCGACCAGGGCCGCCTCGGTGGCGCCCAACCCGCCGGGGGTCGGTGCGGCCGACGCCAGGGCGGACCCGGCCAGGTACACGAGCGCAGCCGACGAGACCGGCAGGTCGACGCCGAAGGCCCGCAGCCCGGCCACGAACGCCGTGAGGTTGGCGGCCGTGACGATGGTCGAACCACCGAGCAGCATCAGCACGTGGCGCGGGGACCGCATCACCGCCATGAACGACCGCCAGGCCCGGCGCAACGGGGGCAGCACCGTGTCCGTGCACCAGCGGCGAACCGGCGGGATCGCGACCACGAGGGCCAGCCCGACCACCACGGCACCGACGCCGACGAGCACCGTCCGCCACGGCGGCAGCTGGATCCCGGGCAGCCCGACGTTGCCCGCCCAGAGGGCAGCGATCGTCGTGAGCAGGATGTGCACGACCGTGCCGACGGCGGTGGAGAGGGCGATGCCCGTCGTCGCGGTGGCGGCGTCAATGCCCTGCTTGGTGAGGTAGCGCACGTTCAGCGCCATCCCTCCGACCTTCGCCGGGGTGACGCGGTTGGTGAACGACGACGCCAACTGGGCGAGGAACGTCCGGAACGTGGGCACCGGATCCGTGACCGAGCCGGCGACCGACACGGTGGCCCCGACGTAGGTGGCGATGCTCGCTGCGAGCCCGACCACGATCCACAGGGGATGGGCCTCGAGCACCGTGCCCCACTCGATGCCGCTGGTGAGCTGGGGGAACACGGCCCACACCGCCAGGCCGAGCGCGATCGTCGAGATCACCGCCTTGCGCGAGACGCGCTGCAACTGCGGCAGCTCCGGGGCGCTGATGCCTGCTGCGGACCGCACGCACTCGCGCAGCGTCTCGAAGTCCGACTTCGCCAGCGCGGCTCGGGACGCATTGCTGACGGCCAGCGGCTGGATCCATCCGATGGCGCCGGCGAGCGTGTCCGCACCGAGCACGGCGACCGCGTTGTCGACGGCTCGCTCGATGCCGACCAGCGCCGAGGTCGACACCAGGAGCTCGGCGAGATCGCGGTCCAGCAGGTCCTGCGTGGCCGCCACCTCGGCGAACCCGAAGTCGATCACCCACGCGGCGTCGCCCACCCTCATGAGGTTCGCGGCCCGCAGGTCGCGGTGGGCGATGCCGGCGCGGCGCAGCACCTGGATCTGGGACCACGCGGAGCGCAGGAGCTGGTCGGACAGCTCCTCGGCCCGATCGAGCGTCTCGCCGTCGACGCTCTCGAAGACGACGAACATGCCGCGGTCGTCGGCGAGCGTGCCCAGGCCGAGGACCGACGGGGTCGACACGCCGACTGCGGCGGCACGGCCCGCCACGAAGGCCTCGTGCTCCACCGCTCGGCGCACCGACGCAGGGGACCGTTCGTCGTCGGCGCGTCGGAGTCGCAGGCGCCGCCAGAGCCGGAAGAGCTGATCCGCCCGGAGCTCGTCGACGGCCGTGACCTTCACGAACACGTCGCGGCCGGTGGCGAGCGTGGCCCGCCAGGGCTGCGACCCGCGGGCGTCGCCGCGGTGCGGTTCGAGCGTGGTGACGGGCAGGCGGAACTTCTCGAGGGCCTCGGCGAGGTCGCGCCGCGAGATGCGCCGCGATGCGGTCCCGAACACCAACGCCGTGCCGGCGCCCGCGACGCCACCGGCCAGCAGCGCCATCGTCCGGGCCGCGAGCGAGACGTCGGAACCAAGGACGCCCATGATCGTGAACAGCCCGATGACCGCGGCGGACCACCGGGCGAGGGGCGCGGAGAACACGGAGAAGGAGGCGACGGCCACCGAGATGGCGGCGGCGGCGGCGACCAGCGCCCACTCCTCGCCGATGACCCGCCCCGGCGTCGCGCCCCCCAGCCTCGCCGCGAGCACGATGCCGCCGGCGGCGACGAGGGCGGCCACCACGGAGGTCAGGACCTGCCGCCCGCGACGTGCCATGACCGCCGCGCTGAGCGACAGGATGAGCGTGAGGATCGCGACGGCGCTCGCCGCCGCGTCGCCCAGGCGGCCCAACCCCACCGTCCACCGGCCGGCCGTGGCGCTGAGGTCGCGCTGGAGCCCTTCGTGTGCGTAGGGGAGGAGCTCGCCGGCCACGGCCACTGCGGCGATGCCCAGGACGCAGACCACCAGCCGGGCGACGGCGGTGGCCGACCGGTCGTAGCGGATCTCGTCGGGTTCGGGGTCGAAGCTCCCGATGGCGTCACCGGCCCGCCGGACCCGCTCCGCCACGTGGTCGATCAGCGTCGAGGCGTCGCCGTCCTCCGGCGCGTCGACCTGATCCCCTGCGGAGTGGCGGTCATCGCCGTCGTCGCCGGACTGGTCGTGCTCGGCCCGGCTGCTCTCACCCGTGATCGACGTCAACCGTCCTCCCCGTCCTTCCACCGAACCCGGCAGGCTGGCTGCCGCTCCGAGATTCCCGCCCTGCACGGTTCTCAGACGCTCGCCGTCGGGGAAGGAAGGCCGCCCTCCCGGCAACTGGCACCGACGACCCGGAAGTGCCCCGTGAGCGGTGACAGTTCAGGCGGGCGCGGCGGCGGCAGGGGCGACCGGCGGGGTCAGCCCCACTGCTTGGCGGCGCGGCCGATCTCCCGGGCCGCCTCGCGCTCGGACTCCTTCTTGGCGAGGTCCTGGCGCTTGTCGACGTTGCGCTTCGGCTTGCCGATGCCGATCTCGACCTTCGCCTTGCCGTCCTTGAAGTAGATGCGCATGGGGAGCAGCGAGTACCGCTCCTGCTGCATCCGCAGCGCGATCCGATCGATCTCCCGGCGGTGCAGCAGCAGCTTCCGCACCCTCAGGGGCTCGTGGCCGTTGTGCGCCTGGCTGTGGCTGTACTGCGCGATGTGGAGGTTGTGCAGCCACATCTCGCCGTTGCGGATCTGGGCGAAGGCTTCGGCGATCTGGGCCTTCGACTCGCGGAGCGACTTCACCTCGGAGCCGCGCAGCATGATGCCGGCCTCGACCGTGTCCTCGATCGTGAAGTTGTGGCGAACCGATCGGTTCGTGGCCACCGTCACGGTGCCGTCGTCGGGTCGCTTCGCCATAGGGTCGCCCACGATACCGGTGGGCCTCCCGGGTGGGGTCAGGAGATCCTCCGACTACGCTCGACGCCGAACCCCAGGCCCGGCTCCGCGACGCGCTCGAGCGGCCGGGAGTCGAACGGAGCACCTGATGGACACCTCCCAGTCGCCGACGGCCTCGCCCATGCCACGGGACGCGCGGATCTTCGTCGCCGGGCACCGCGGGCTCGTCGGTGCCGCCGTCCTTCGGCGCCTCGAGGCCGACGGCGCGTCCAACGTCCTCGTCGCCACCCGCGACCAGCTCGATCTCAGGGACCAGGCGGCGGTCAACTACTGGTTCCGTGCCAACCGCCCGGACTACGTCTTCCTCGCTGCCGGGACCGTCGGCGGGATCATGGCGAACAGCACCCGGCCGGCGGAGTTCATCTACGACAACCTGATGATCCACGGGACGGTGGTCGAGGCAGCCCACACCTACGGCGCCGAGAAGCTGCTGTACCTCGGCTCCTCGTGCATCTACCCGCGCCTGGCACCGCAGCCCATCCCCGAGTCGGCGCTGCTCACCGGCGAGCTGGAACCGACGAACGAGGCCTACGCCATCGCCAAGATCGCCGGCATCAAGCTCTGCCAGGCGTACCGCCGGCAGTTCGGGAGCCGCTTCGTCTCGGCCATGCCGACCAACCTCTACGGGCCTGGCGACAACTTCGACCTCGAGTCGTCGCACGTCCTCCCGGCCATGATCCGCAAGTTCCACGACGCCAAGCTGTCCGGCAGCGGTTCGGTCACGATCTGGGGCACGGGCACGCCGCGCCGCGAGTTCCTCCACGTCGACGACCTCGCCGACGCCTGCGTGTTCCTGATGGACCACTACGAGGACGAATCGCACATCAACGTGGGCACGGGCATCGACCTGTCGATCCTGGAGCTGGCCGAGACGGTGCGCGACATCGTGTACCCGGACGCCGAGATCGAGCTCGACCTCGCCAAGCCCGACGGGACGCCCCGCAAGCTCCTCGACGTCACACGTCTCCACGAGCTCGGCTGGAGCCACCGCACCCCGCTGCGTGACGGCATCGAGTCGACCTACGCGTGGTTCCTCGAGCACACCGCCGACGCACGCGGCCTCGGTCGCGTCCCCGTCGCGTCGTAGGGCGCCGCGATGCTCCGGGTCTCCGAGTCCGCGTACGCGGGCATGCTCGCCCACGCCTACGACGGCCTGCCCAACGAGGCGTGCGGGCTGCTGGTCGGGTCGCTGGCCGACGCGACGGCCCCCCGCTACGAGCGCTGCCGGAACGCAGCGGAGAGCTCACGGCTCTACACGATCGACAGCCGGGACCACTTCCGCATCTACCGGGAGGCGGAGGACGCGGGCCTCGACATCCTCGGCGTGGTCCACAGCCACACGCACACCGAGGCCTACCCGTCGCCCACCGACGTGGCGCAGGCGCCCGATCCCGAGTGGCACTACGTGATCGTCTCTCTCCGCCAGGAGTCGCCGGTCCTCCGCAGCTACCGGATCGTCGACGGCACCATCAGCGAGGAGTCCGTGCTGGTGGACCCCGAGCTGTGATCCCTACTGTGGAATCCCTGTGACCGTCTTCCCCAGCGTCCTCGACATGATCGGCAACACGCCGATGGTCGACGTGTCGCGCCTCTCGCCCAACCCGAACGTCCGCATCCTGGCGAAGATGGAGGGGCAGAACCCCGGCGGCTCGGTGAAGGACCGCATCGCCCGCCAGATGATCCTCGAGGCGGAGGCCGACGGCCGCCTGACGCCCGGCGCCACGATCATGGAGCCGTCGTCGGGGAACACGGGGATCGCGCTGGCGATGATCGCCCAGTCGCGGGGCTACGAGCTGAAGATCCTGATGCCGGAGTCGGTCTCGATCGAACGCCGCCAGATGCTCGAGGTGTTCGGTGCCGAGCTGATCCTCACGCCGGGGGAGGAGGGGTCCAACGGCGCCGTCCGCCGCGCGGTGGCGCTGGCCGAGCAGCATCCCGAGTACGTCTTCCTCTACCAGTACGCGAACGAGGCGAACCCCCGGGCGCACTACGAGACGACCGGCCCGGAGATCTGGGCCGACGTCCCCGAGATCACCCACTTCGTCGCCGGGCTCGGCACGTCGGGGACGCTGCTCGGCGTGGGCACCTTCCTGAAGGAGCAGAACCCCGAGGTCAGGATCTTCGCCGTGGAGCCGCCGTCCGGTGAGCTGGTCGAGGGCCTCCGGTCCCTGGACGACGGCTACATCCCCCCGGTGTTCGAGAAGTGGGGCGGCTACGAGCTCCTCGACGGCAAGTCCATCGTGCGGCCCCTCGAGTCCCTCGAGTGGACCCGGGCGCTGGTGGGCATCGGCATCTTCGCCGGCATCTCCTCGGGTGCGGCGCTGGCCGGTGCCGTGAAGCAGGCGGCGAAGATCGAGTCGGGCACGATCGTCTTCGTGGTGTGCGACTACGGCTGGAAGTACCTCTCGACCGGTGCCTACACGGCGTCGCTCGAGGAGGCGGCGGCCAACGCCGAGAAGATCATCTACTTCTGACCGGCCCCGACCCGGCGTCGGGCACTTGGACCGGGCTCAGCCGTAGCGGATGTCGGCCGCCCAGCAGGCGAGCTTCGACAGCCCGGACTCGCAGTGGTTGGTCGGGGCGGCGAGGACGCGGATGTTGGTCGACGTCACGAGTCCGTCGAGCAGGTTGACGCCGTCGCCCTCGATGCCCAGCTCCCGCCAGCCCGCGGCGGTCGCCGCGTTGCGGGCGCCCGACACCTGGATCAGCGCCGGGCCGCCGGTGGTGTCCGTCTGGATGAGGCCGTAGTCCCGCAGCGCCACGGCGAAGACCCGGGCGGTGTTGCGGAGCGTGCCGGTGTAGCCCCGGCTGTTCAGCCACGCCTCGATCTGCGCGTCGCTCATGTCGACGACCAACCGCGTCCCGTGGGGCACCATCTGGGACAGCTGCTCGCTGGAGGCGGTCATGTGGATGCGCTCGAACTGGCCGGCCGGGGCCACCGCCACGCCGCAGCTCGAGCCGACACGCGGGTCGTCGGCGCTGGTGACGTCATCGGGGCACTGCGGGCCCATCATGGCGAGGCGGCCGCTGACCATGAACTTGAGCGCGTGCCGGATGGCGCCGCTCTTCACCTCGTCCGGCGTGGTCAGACCGGCGGTGTTCTGGAGGCCGCCACCGCTGGCGATCGGGTAGTTGCCGCGGTACGAGCGCACGTCGGCCGTCTGCCCGCCGGGCTGGGAGATGACCAGCAACCCGGCGGCGCAGACATCGGCGTCGGGGTTGAAGCCGGGCTCCATCAGGCATTCGGTCTGCTTGAGGTAGTCCGGGTGGAACAGCGGCGTGGACATCGCCCAGATGTCCCACTCCTTGCCCGTCGTCGGGTCGACGATCACCATGAAGCCGTCGTTGCCGTCGCTGGGGAGCCACGAGGGGTTCCAGGGGATCGTGCTGCCCGACGGGACGTCGAAGCGCCCGTTCCAGAACGCCGGGGGGCGCTGGAACACCCGGGTGGTCGTCGTCGCGTCGGCGGACGAGTACACGGGGACCGAGTAGTCGTTGCTCGGCTCGTCGAACCCGAACTCGATCGTCCAGTTCTTGTCCCACTCGTCCGCGTGGTTCCAGTAGCGCTGGGCCCAGTCGGCGGAGCGGCTCGACGTGGCGATCATCCGCGCCGGCGTCTCCCAGGCGCGGAGGTTGGCGTCCGGCGCCTGTACGGCACCCGTGCCCGGGGCCGGGGCCGGTGACGCCGAGGACTTCGTCGGCGGGACGAACCGGGTCGGCTCGTCGCTGTTGGAGGAGGGCGTGCAGGCTGCGAGGAGCACGATGGCCAGCGTGGCCAGCATCCCGAGGCGGGCGGCGGGTCTCGATGTGAAGGTCATGGTTCCCTTGGATCGGCACATCCGCGCGTCTACTTCACCGCTGACCGGGGTAGGCCTTGGCGCGGAGCCGTGCGCTGTGCAACGTCGTACGGAGCAACGCGCGTGACCGGCGCTCACCCCTCGTGGTCGAGCGAATACACAACGTTGTGAACGTCACGGAACCGTAAAGGAAATGTAAGGTTTGCGTAAGTCGGTGCGAACCCACTCTCGCGAGCCCGTCCCCGGCCCCCGACCTCAGGTCAGTACCTGGCGTCCACCGCCCAGCAGAACCACGTGGACGTGGAGCCGTCGGCGCACGTCTGGGTGGGCGGCGCCCAGGAGCGCAGGTTGCCCTGGTCGACGAGCCCCTGGAGCAGGGCCTTGCCGTCGCCCGGGACGCCCATGGCCCGCCACTTCGTGCGGGCGGCCGGGCTGCTGTCGAAGACCCACGCCGAGCTGGTCGGCGAGGAGTCGCCCAGGAACCAGCCGTAGTCCCGCAGGGCGACGGCGATCGTGCGGGCAGTGGTCCGGAGGCTGCCGGTGTAGCCCCGGCTGTCGAGCCAGGACTCGATCTGGGCGTCGGTGACGTCGATCGAGAACCGGGTGCCCTCGGGGACCTGCCGGGCCAGCGCCGCGAGGTCGGGGGTCGGCCCCACCAGCTCGAACTGGCCTGCGGGCGCGACCGCCCCGGCGCACGTGGTGCCGAGACCGGAGCGCTGCGACGGTGCGCACTCTGGACCTGCCATCGTGTTCGACGACACGAAGTGCAGGGCGTGCCCGACCCGGCCCGACGCCACCTCGTCGGGGGTGACGACCAGCGGGCCGAGGTGCCAGCCGCCGCCGCTCGCCCCGGGCATGTTGCCCTTCCAGGTGCGGGTGTCGACGGGTCGGCCCTGGGGGTCGCGGACCTGGAACGCCGACGCGGCGCACAGCATCGAGCTGCCGTCCCAGCCCGCACCGAACGGAGCAGGCAGGTTCAGCCCGTTCCCGCTCAACCACGGATCACAGGGGACGTTGTTGGTCTGGTCGGTCTGATGCGCCCACCACGACACGTTCCAGAAGCCCCACTCCCGGCCGGTGCTCGAGTCACGGACCACCATGTACGAGTCGCGACCGCTCGACGGGCGCCACGTCGTCGGGTTCCACGGCACCCGCTGGTCGGAGCCGATCGTGAACAGGCCGGGCCACTGGTTCGGGTTCTTCCGGCGGATGAGCAGGTTCGTCGAGGCGGTGCTGGCGTCGTAGACCGGGATCCCGTAGTCGTCGCCGGTGCCGCCGAGCATCTCGGTCGCCCACTTGGAGCCGCACGACCCCCACACGTCGCCGTACGAGCACAGGCGCTGGCTCCAGCGGGGATCGCCCGGCGTCAGCTGCGACACGGGGGTCGTCCACACCGAACCGTTCACGCTCGGCTGGACCGCCGGTGTGGTCGTGGTCGGTGCAGTGGTGGTGGCCGGGGTCGTGGTCGGGGCGGCGGTGGTGGGCGCCGAGGTGGTCGAGGTCGCGCCGGCGGGGGATGCCACAGGGGCGGGTCGCACGGCGTAGGACTCGGAGAGCTCCGACGAGGCGGGTCCGGAGGAGGGCGACGGCTGGCAGCCGACGGCGGCGAAGAGCGCCAGGCCGAGGACCAGTGCGGGGCCCCGGTTCGTGCGATGGGATCTCATGGCAGAGTCCATCGGCACGACCCGGGAACGATCCGTACCTTTTCCTTGATTTTCGTCGGGCCGTGCCGACGCCGGCGCTCCGGTACGGTTCGCGCATCGCTGCGCCGCCCCCCGTCAGCCCGCCCCGACGCGCCCGGCGCCGGTGGTTCTGGCTCCCGCCCGTCCTCGCCCTGGCGCTCGTGGCCGGCCTCGTGGTGTACCTCTCGAGCGCCGGCTACGAGGGGCCCGAACCCCCGCCCGTCGCGCCGCCGTCGGGCGGCCCCACCGTGTGGACCACCCCGGTCGCCGCGCTGTCACCCGGCGACCCTCGCTGGTTGGACCGCCTGATCGACCACGCCGACGTGTTCGACGACGTGTCCGACTCGTGGACCACGGAGTTCGGCTTCGAGGCCGGCAACTCCTACGGCGTGCCGTTCTACGACGCCGTCGAGGCGACCGTCCGGGTCGAGGTCCGGCGCAAGACGAACTTCCCCGGGTTCTTCAACCTCGAGCGGGGCGAGACGGTGCCCTGGAACCCGGACTGGCGTCCGTCGGACGGCAAGGACGGCTACATGGTGGTGCGCGACTCCACCTCGGGGTTCGAGTGGGGCTACTGGAACGTGTCCTGGTGGAGCCACCAGACGGACTCGAACTCGAACAAGGGGTGCCTCAACCCCGACAACCTGCCCCCGCCCCTGGGCGACGGCTACTCGCCGGGCTCGATGCTCTGCGCCGCGTCGGCCTTCCAGGTCCTCGATCCCGAGGGACGTGCGGTCGACACGCGCACCTACGGCGGCAACTTCCCCGGGGCCTCGGGCGGCGGCTGGCACCTCGGCCCGCTGATCGTCACGCCCGAGCAGGTCGCGTCGGGGACGATCGTGCACGCACTCCACTTCTTCGCCGCCAACACGATGATGGGGCCCGAGTGCGCGCCGGAGCGGCGCGCCGAGATCGGGGAGACCTGCGGTGGGGCCGTGGCGCCCGCCGGCCAGTTCGAGCAGGCCGGCAACCCGTCGCCCCCCGGTGGCCTCGCCACGCAGGTGCCCGAGGGCACCCGGTTCTCGATCGACGTCACCGACGCCCAGATCGACGCGTGGCTCGACGGTCGCGGCTACGCCGGCCGGCTGCGCGAGACGGCACGGATCTTCGCCGTCGCGCTGCGGGACTACGGCTGGTTCGTGGGGGACACCTCGCCCGTCGCCGCGTCGTGGTCGGTCGCCGGCGCGGAGAACGCCGCCGACGGGAGGAGGTGGCGTGAGCTGGGCATCACCGGGACCGGCAAGGACCTGCTCGGCGGTCTCGTCGACCGCGCCAACCTCCGGGTCTGGGCGCCGCCGACCATGACGTGCGCCGACGGCTCGCGCTCGCAGTGGTACTGCTGGGCGAGTGCCGGGAGCTACGAGGGCTGACCCGCGGCGCGGCGCGCGGCGACGCCTGCGAGGAGCACGGCGAGGCCCTGCTCGAACGTCGCGTCGAGCTCCCGCCGGGTGCGGCGGGGCGTGGCCTCCACCATCACCGAGCCGAGCAGGAACCGCACGATGATGCGGAACGTGGTGAGCGCCTCGGCCGGTTCGAACCCGGCGCTCACGAGCCGGGCGACCACGTCGTCCTCCGTGCGGACGAGGGCGGCGGGACGCTCCCGGCCGAGCAGCACCCGGAACGCGGAGGGGTGCTGCCAGGTCAGCTGACGGAACGAGCGGGCCATCGTGCCGACGGCCTCGTCCCACGGCACCGTCTCGGGCGGCACCTCCATCGCACCCATGATCCGCTCGGCGATCCCGTCCACCAGGTCCGCCTTGCCGGCGACGTGGTGGTAGGTCGACATCGTGGAGACGCCGAGCCGGTTCGCGAGCCTCCGCATGCTGAGCGCCTCGGGGCCCTCGGCGTCCAGGAGCGCGATCGCCTCGTCCACGATGCGCTCACGTGTGAGGCGGTCGACGGTGGGTGGTCGGTCTGGCATGCCGGTTGTACAGTGTACGAGCTGGCCAGCCGTACGCTGTACGAAACCCTGAGGAGTGCACCATGGCGACCACCGAGCCCATCGCCGAGCCCGGGACCGACGTCGGCGCCGGGCTCTCCGGCGTCGAGGCGATCCTGGCGCAGTACGACGCGCGGGACCTCGACGAGGTCGGGCACGAGGTGATCGCCAACGCGCCGCTGCTCTTCACCTGGGACTACGAGCGCGCCCGTCCCGGCCTCTCGAAGCTGTACGAGAAGGCGAAGACCTCGCAGTGGAACGGCGCCACCGACCTCCCCTGGGAGCTGGAGGTCGATCAGGAAGAGGTGGCACGCGGCCTCATGGCCCACAGCCTCGCCCGGTTCCAGCAGCTGCAGTCGTTGCCCGGCTCGCCGTTCAAGAACTTCGGCGACAAGGAGTGGACCCAGGTCGGCATCGAGATGCAGAACTGGCAGCTCAGCCAGTTCCTCCACGGGGAGCAGGGTGCACTCATGTGCACCGGGATGATCACCGCGACCACGCCGTGGATCGATGCGAAGTACTACGCCGCCACGCAGGTCATGGACGAAGCCCGCCACGTCGAGGTGTTCGCCCGTTACCTCGACGAGAAGCTCGACGGGACCTACCCGATGAACCCGAACCTCGGCTCGCTCATCGACGACACGCTCGCGGACGAGCACTGGGACATCACCTACCTCGGCATGCAGATCATGATCGAGGGGCTGGCCCTCGCCGCGTTCGGCGCGATCCACATGGTCACGCCCGAGCCGCTGCTCAAGCAGCTGCTCCGCTACGTGATGAGCGACGAGGCGCGGCACGTGGCGTTCGGCGTGCTCTCGTTGCAGGAGTACTACCGCGAGCTCTCGGCCGACGAGATCCGCTACCGCCAGGAGTTCGCGTACGAGGCGGCGTCCCGGCTGCGGAACCGCTTCTTCATGGTCGAGGTCTGGGAGCGGATGGGCGTCGACTACGAGCGGGTGCTCCGCCTCCTCCACGACAACCCTCCGCAGGAGCAGACGGACTTCCAGCACCTCCTGTTCTCGAAGATCGTCCCGAACTGCAGGAAGCTCGGCATCCTCGACGCGGGCGACGGCTGGCTGCGCCGCCGGTTCGAGGAGCTCGACATCATCCAGTTCGAGCACTGGACCGACACCTCCGACGAGTACGAGGCCTTCGCGCTCTCCTCATAGGCCGCGTGATCCGTTCTGTCGCGTGGGGCGTGACGCCAGCGTCACGCCTCCCGCGCCAGAACGGGTGGGTGGTGCGTTTCGGGTGCGCCGCTAGGTTCGTCGGGTGGGCCGACCGGTGGGGATGTTCGACTCCGGCTTCGGGGGCCTGACGGTCGCCCGGGCCGTGATCGACCTGCTGCCCCACGAGCGCATCGTCTACCTCGGCGACACCGGCCGGTACCCCTACGGGCCCCGACCGCTCGAGGAGGTCCGGGAGTTCGCCCACCAGATCTGCCGAACGCTCGTGGAGGAGCACGACGCGAAGTGCGTGGTCGTCGCGTGCAACACCGCGTCGGCGGCGGCACTCGACTCCCTGCGCGACGAGTTCGACGTCCCGATCCTGGGTGTGATCGACCCCGGTGTCCGGGCGCTCGTGGCCGCCACTCGCTCCGGGCGGGTGGCCGTCATCGGCACCCTCGGCACGATCAGCTCGGGTGCGTACCAGAAGGCGCTGGCGGAGGTCGCGCCGGAGCTCGAGCTCACCGCTGCGGCGTGCCCGGGCTTCGTCGAGTTCGTCGAGCGGGGGGAGACGGGATCAGCGCAGGTGCACGTGCTCGCCGAGCGGCTCCTCGCCCCGGTGGTCGACGCCGGCGCCGACACGTTGCTCCTGGGCTGCACCCACTACCCGTACCTGGCCCGGACGATCAGCGACGTGATGGGCCGCGACGTCGTGCTCGTGTCCAGCGCCGACGAGACGGCGTTCGCGCTGCGCGCGCTGCTGGGTGACGACGCATCGCAGGAACCTCCCGGGCCCCCGGTGTTCCTGACGACCGGTGACGTGGAGTGGTTCACGGACCTCGGCGGGCGCCTGCTCGGGCCGGAGCTGGCCGGGGCCACCCGCGTCGACCTCGGTCCGTAGCGGCCCGTCAGTTCGGCGACGCGGGGGTCGTGGGCGCCGGGGCGGTGGGCGACGGATGGGCGTCGGGCGTCCCGGACCCTCCGCTGCCGGATCCGGAGCCGTCGCTGCTCGTGCCCTCGCCCGAGCCGTCGTCGACCTCTGGCACCGAGGTGCCCGAGTGGTCGCCGGCCGGCACCGTCGAGGTCGTCCGCCGGCCGGTGCCGCGGTTCGAGCCGGACGAACCGCTCGACGTCGGCACGGAGCCCTTCGTCGTGATGATGGGCTTCTGCGGCCCGGGCGCGGGCTCGATGTTCGCGAGCTCGGCGACTCGGGCGACCGCCTCGGCGATCATCGCCGTGTAGGCCTCGGCGCCCTTCGGAGTGAGGTGGAGGTCGTCGGCGCCCGTGTAGGACTTGCGGTGCTCCTTCCAGATCGTGTTCCAGTCGAGGAGCACCAGGTTGCGGTGACGCCGCAGCGCTGCGCGCAGCACGGAGTTGACCTCCCGCTGCGCCGGCTCGAACTCGCCGGCGTTGATCCAGATCACGTGGTCGACCTCGCGCAGCTCGGCCATCGCGTCCTCGACCTCGGCGGAGAACGCGATCGGGTCGCCGCTGTAGTTGTTGCCGAGGTTGAGCACGACCACCTCGCCCAGGTCCTCCGACCGGCGCTCGAGCACCTTCGTGGCCTCCGGCAGGAAGCGACCCACGCGGGTGTCGGCGACGATCGACCACCCCGGCAGCGCGTCGGGGACGAGCGGCGCGGCGGCCTGGAGCACCGAGTCGCCGACCAGGACGAGGTGGTTGTCGACCACGCGGCGCGACGACGCGGCGATGATGCCGGCCGGCCCCGTGATCAGCCCGCCCGGCTCGTCGAGCGGGCCCGTCGGCTCGGCGGTGTCGGTGGGGGGCGCTGTCGTGTCGAGGGTGGCATCACGCACCTCGACGTCGAGCTCGCCGACGCGATCCATGTGGCCGAGCACCACCCACGACACGGACGTCACCGTCACGAACGTGGCGCCGAGGCCGACCCGCCGCAGGCGCCGCCGCCGGACCGCTCGGCGGGCTTCGTCACGTCGGGCGCGGCGCGACGAGGCGTCCGGCGCGGGGGTGAGGGGACCGGGCACCACGGGAGGGACGGTGTCGACATCCGGCCACGGCACCGGCACATTCTGGTCGACGGATCGCTGCCCGCCAGGGCGCAGGCCCCGGGGACGCTCCGGCCCCGGCGGCGCGACCCCTCCCGAGACCGCCGCGGTAGCGTCAGCCGATGCCCTTCGACGTCACGGTCCTCGGCTCGTCCGGCACCTACGCCGCACCGGGGAACGCCTGCTCGGGCTACCTGATCCGCGCCGACGGCGCCCGGATCCTGATGGACTGCGGGCCCGGGACGCTCTCGACCCTCGGGGCCCACCTCGACCTCGCCCAGCTCGACGCCGTGCTGCTGTCGCACGCCCATCCCGACCACTGGCTCGAGCTGCCGATCCTGCGGAACGCGCTCCAGTACGTGCTCGGCACGGAGGGACTGCCGGTGTACGGGACCGCGGAGACGCTGTCGCTCGCGGAGTCCTTGGTCCGGTCGGGGCTGGGGCCGGCGCTCGAGTGGCACGTGATCACCGACGGCGACGAGCTCGGCGTCGGGCCGGTGCGCGTGCGGTGCTCGCGCACGGACCACCCGCCCGAGACGCTCGCGTTCCGCGTCGACCACCACAGCGGTTCGATCGCCTACTCGGCCGACACCGGACCGGGGTGGGAGATGGCAGCGCTCGGCACGGGGATCGACGTGGCGATCTGCGAGGCGACCTACCTCGACGCCGAGCGGGCCGGAGGCGTCCACCTCACCGCGGCGCAGGCCGGGACGACGGCGCGGAAGGCGGACGTGGCCTCACTCGTGCTCACCCACCTGATCCCCGGCGCGGATCAGGAGGAGTATCGGCGTGCGGCAGCCGAGACCTATGGTGCGCCGGTCCTGATCGCCACACCTGGAGCCACCCACTCGCCATGAGACCCGACGGCCGCGCCCCCGACGAGCTTCGTCCGATCACCTTCGAACGTGACTTCACCAGCTCGGCCCACGGCTCGATCCTGGTGTCGTTCGGCGACACGCGGGTCCTGTGCACGGCGATCGTCGACAACGACGTGCCGCGCTGGATGAAGGGCAACGGCAAGGGGTGGGTCACCGCCGAGTACTCGATGCTCCCCGGCTCGTCCGCGGAGCGCATCCGTCGCGAGCGCAAGGGTCCGAAGGGGCGCACGTCGGAGATCGAGCGGTTGATCGGTCGGTCGCTGCGGGCGGTCGTGGACATGGTCGTGCTGGGTGAACGCCAGGTGCAGGTCGACTGCGACGTCCTCCAGGCCGACGGCGGCACCCGCACCGCGTCGATCTGCGGTGCGTGGCTGGCGCTCCACGACGCGCTGACGCGGCACGTCGCCACCGGTCAGCTCGCGGCGCATCCGATCACGGACCACCTGGCCGCCATCTCCGTCGGGATCATCGACGGCGAGCCCCGGCTCGACCTCCCCTACCTTGAGGACGCGAGCGCCGAGGTCGACATGAACGTCGTCATGACGGGCGCGGGTCGGCTCGTCGAGGTGCAGGGCACCGCCGAGGGGCAGGCCTTCACCCGAGGCGAGCTGGACCAGCTGCTCGACCTCGCGCAGAAGGGGATCGGCGAGATCGTCGAGCTCCAGCGCGAGATGGTCTCGGAACCGCCGGTCACGCGCCACCTGGGTCGATGAGCGGGCCGCGGCGGACGATCGTCGCCGCCACCGCGAACCCGCACAAGCTGCAGGAGCTCCGCGAGATCCTCGGTGACGAGGTCGACCTGCTGCCGCGTCCCGCCGACCTCCCCGACGTGGTGGAGGACGCGCCCACGATCGAGGGCAACGCGATCCTCAAGGCCGACGCCATCTGGGGCGCCACCGGCATCCCTGCCCTGGCCGACGACACCGGCCTGGAGGTGGCCGCGCTCGACGGCGCCCCCGGGGTCCGCTCGGCCCGCTACGCCGGCGACGGCGCGACCGATGCCGACAACGTCGCCCGGCTGCTCGCCGAGCTGGAGCGCCGCACCCTCGACGCGGGCGTCGACGATCGCCGCGCCAGGTTCGTCACCTCGGTGGTGCTCACCCACCGCTCCGGTCGGCTCCTCGTGGAGGGTGTCTGCGAGGGGACGATCGCCCCGGCGCCTCGGGGCGACAGCGGCTTCGGGTACGACCCCGTCTTCGTGCCGGACGAGGGCGACGGCCGGACCTTCGCCGAGATGTCCCCGGCCGAGAAGCACGACCTCAGCCACCGTGGGCGTGCGGTGCGGGCCTTCGTCGCCGCGCTCGGTGCGGCGGACGACGTGGGGCTCGGCGGCGGGTCATGAGCGGGTCGTGAGCGGGTCATGAGCGGGGAGCTGCGGTTCGACCCCCTCACGGGGGACTGGGTGAACATCGTCGGCCACCGGCAGCACCGCCCGAACCTGCCGACGGACGGATGCCCGTTCTGCGTCGGCGGCCTCGAGGCCCCGGAGGCGTACGACACGCGGTGGTTCCCCAACCGCTGGCCCGCGCTCGAGCCCGGGGACCCCATCGACATCGCTGTTGCGGAGGCGGCGGGGATCACGACGCTTCCGGGGCGCGGTGCGGCCGAGGTGGTCCTCTACTCGCCGGTGCACGAGGGCTCGCTGGGCTCGCTCGGGGTGCCGCAGATCCGCAAGGTCGTGGACCTGTGGGCGGAGCGCACCGCAGCGCTCTACGCCCGACCCGAGGTCGAGTACGTGCTGGTGTTCGAGAGCCGCGGGCCCGAGGTCGGCGCGACGATCCACCATCCGCACGGGCAGATCTACGCCTACCCCTTCGTGCCGCCCTCGCCGGCCGCCGAGCGCGCTCGATCGGCCGAGCACGGCGACGTGATCGCGGCGGAGATCGAACGCGAGCTGGCCGACGGCACCCGTGTGGTCGCCGACGACGGCGACTGGGTGGCCTGGGTGCCGTTCGCGTCGGCCTACCCCTACGGGCTGCGGGTGGCGCCGCGCACGCGCGTCGCCCGCCTGGACCACCTCGACGAACGTGGGCGGATCGGCCTCGCCACGATCCTGCACGATGTGCTGGGTCGGTACGACCGGCTGTGGCGCGACGACCCGTCGGCGTCGGCGATCTTCCCGTACCTGATGTGGTTCCACCAGGGGCCCAGCACGGTGGACGACACCGACCACCTGCACCTCCACCTGGCGCCGCCCCAGCGGTCGGCCGGCGTCGCCCGCTTCATCGCCGCCGGCGAGGTCGGCTCCGGCACCCTCTCGAACCCGGTCGTGCCGGAGGCGGCAGCGGCGATGCTCCGCTCGGTCTGATCGTGGCAGGGTCCGAGCCCGCCACGCCGTCCGAGGTCACGGTACGGGCGCCCGGACGCGTCAACCTCCTCGGCGGGCACGTCGACTTCCACGGGGGACCGGTCGTGTGCGCGGCGATCGACCGTCACGTCGCGATCCGTGCGACGCCCCATGACCGGGACGAGGTGGTCCTGCGGTCGGACGGCTTCGAGGGCGTCGTCACCGTGGGCCGCGGGGAGTTGGCGGATCCGGCGTCGGTCCGCCCGGACTGGGGTCGTCTCGCCGCCGGGGTGCTGGCCGAGCTGCTCGACCGCCACGGCGTGTGGACCCCGTTCCGCGCCCGGATCTCGAGCGACCTGCCGACCGGTGGGGGGTTGTCGTCCTCCGCTGCGCTCGAGGTCGCCCTGACCCGGGCGGCACTGGCGCTGAGCGGCGCGCAGCTCGGGGCGATGCAGGTGGCCGACCTGTGCCGCGCCGCCGAGCTCACCGCCACCGGCGTCCCCTGTGGGATCCAGGACCAGGCGGCGTCGGTGCTGGGCGGCGTCCAGCTGCTGGACTGCCGGGACATCACGGCGGTCCCGCTCAGCCTGCCCGACGAGGTGTCGATCCTCGTCGTGGACTCGGGCGTCGTGCGGCGGCTCGAGGGCTCGCCGTGGACCGAGCGCCGGAACGAGTCGTTCGACGACGCCCGGGCGATCGGTGTCGCCGAGCTGCGCGAGGCGACGCTCGAGCAGGTGGCCGACCGCCCGCGGGCGCGGCACGTCGTCACCGAGATCGAGCGGGTCCGCCGGTTCGCCGACGCGATCTCCGGCGGGCGCCTGGCCGAGGCGGGCCGGCTGATGGTGGAGAGCCACGCCTCGTCGCGGGACCTGTGGCAGTCCTCGATCCCGGCGCTCGACGTGATCGTCGAGGAGTTGGTCGCGGGGGGGCCGCCCCCCCCCCCCCCCCCCGGGGGGGG
>JAEZFI010000227.1 GCA_023437745.1 Actinomycetes bacterium | reverse complement strand
TCATCGCTCCGCCCGCGCCCGGCGCCGCTCGCCCTCCTGCCGCGAGAGCAGGGTGTCGAGGCGGCCGACCCGCGCGCCGAGCATCCGCGCCATCACCCCCTCGACGTCGCGCCCGGTGCGCTGCGAGAGCAGCGTGATGTCGAGCGCGACCTGGCTCGTGGCGATCTCGGCGATCGCCGTCGTCTCGCTGACGACGGCGGCGTCGCCGTCGCCGTTCTCGGTGGCGCCGATGAGCGTCCGGCGATCGTCGGCGATGACGACGAGCCGGTGCTTCCAGAACTCCTCGAGCGCCGCCTCGTCGAGGCCGTAGCTGAACACCTCCCCCGGCAGCGCCGGCAGCGCCGCGTGGGAGAAGAGGACGATGTAGACCTGGCGCTTCGCCGCCCGCCGGAGCTCGCCGGAGAGCTGCTCGATCTCGCGCGGCCAGCCGCTGACGACGAGCCGGCTCTGCGCGCTGCGGATCAGCCGCTCCCCCTCCTCGAGGACGCGCTGGTAGCCGTGGACGCTGAAGGCGTCGGGGGCCGGCGGCGACTTGTCGAGCCGGCGGATCGCCTCCTCGAGCTGCCCCGTCGACGTGTCGAAGCGCTTGCGGAGGAGCGCGAGCAGCTCGTCGGCCGGCGCCGGGAGGAACTTCTCCGGCGTGCCGGCGATCGCGCGCGCGGCACCCGCCTTCACCAGCCGCCGCAGCACCCCGTAGACGGCCGAGCGCGGGATCTGCGCGCGGACCCCGAGCTCGTAGCCGGTCGCGGGGCTCTCCTGCAGGAGCGCCGCGTAGGCGCGCGACTCGTTCAAGCTGAATCCGAGCGCCACGAGGGCGGGCACGACGTCGGGCTCGGCCATCCGCCCATTTGTCCCATGAATCGGGCGCCGGGACCAACTCTGCCCGACCCGGGGCGAAGTTGTCCGGCGTCGCGATACCTCGTTACGCTCGCCGCGTATCCGTGGGGCTCGCGAGGGCCCGGGCCCTCGGTGGCGAGGGCAGGAGGAGGACCGATGAACGTTGGCAAGACACTGGCGATGACGGCGGTGACGGGGATGCTCGCGGCGCTGACCGGCTGCGGCGGCAACCAGGCAGAGCCGCAGACCCCGGCGACGACGGACGTGGAGGCGCCCGCGGCGAAGGACTGCTGCACCGGCAAGAACGAGTGCAAGGGCAAGAGCGGCTGCAAGACCGAGTCGAACTCGTGCGCCGGTCAGAACGAGTGCAAGGGCAAGGGCACCGCCTGCCCGCACGCGGGCTGATCGACCGCGCCGGCGGGTGAGGGCTGCCCCGCGCAGCCCCCCGCTCGGCGCGCCTCCGAAGGACACGTGAGCTACCGCAGCAGGCATCGGATCCCCGACCTCGGCGTCGGCGTCGGCTTCCGCACCCCGCACTACGCGAAGGTGCTCGAGGAGCGTCCGCCGATGGACTGGTTCGAGGTGATCAGCGAGAACTTCCTCGTCGCCGGCGGGCGACCGATCGAGAACCTCGGCCGGCTCTGCGCCGCCTACCCGGTCGTGCTGCACGGGGTCTCGCTCGCGATCGGCTCGGCGACCGAGCTCGATCGGGACTACCTCGCGCGCCTGCGGGCCCTCGCCGACCGCGTCGGGCCGCCGTGGATGTCCGATCACCTCTGCTGGGGGAGGGTCCCCGGGCTCCACCTCCACGACCTGCTCCCGCTGCCGCAGACCCGCGCCGTCGTCGATCACGTCGTCGACCGCGTCCGCCGCGTCCAGGACGCCCTGGGCCGTCCGTTCGCCCTCGAGAACGTCTCGAGCTACATGACCTACGCCTCCAGCACGATGTCGGAGTGGGAGCTCGTCGCCGAGGTCGCCGAGCGCGCCGACTGCGGTCTGCTCCTCGACTGCAACAACGTCTACGTCTCGGCGCAGAACCACGGCTTCGACGCCGAGGCTTACATCGACGCGATCCCCGCCGACCGGGTCGTCCAGATCCACCTCGCCGGTCACACCGACAAGGGCGGCTACGTCCTCGACACCCACTCCGGGCCGGTCGCCGACCCCGTCTGGGCGCTCTACCGGCGCGCGATCCGTCGCTGCGGCGCGGTCTCGACGCTCATCGAGTGGGACGAGGACATCCCCGAGTGGGACGTGCTCGCCGCCGAGGCCGCCAAGGCGCGGACGATGCGCGCCGAGCTGCTCGGCGAACGGAAGAGCGCGGCCGCCAGGATCGGCGTGTCGCGCGGGGCCGAGGCCGGGTGATGGCGAGCCTCGCCGAGACGCAAGCGCTGCTCGCCTGTGCGCTGCGGCGGGTGTCGTCGCTGAAGGAAGATCCGGAGCTTGCCGGCTTCGCCGAGCGCATCGCGACGGGGAGCGACCGGCTGTCTCCAGTCGAGCAGGTCGACATCTACCGCGAGCAGTTCTGGCTTCGGCACGTCGACGTGCTGCGCGACGACTTCGCGTCGATCGAGAACGCGCTCGGCGAGGACGCGTTCGAGCGGCTGGCGCACGAGTACCTGACGGCGTGTCCGTCGGCGTCCTTCACGCTGCGCGATCTCGGCGAGCAGATGGCCCGCTTCCTCTCCACGCAGGCGCCTTGGTCGGAGGATCCGTTCCTCGCGGAGCTCGCGAAGGTCGAATGGGCGTTCGTCGATGCCTTCGACGGGCCGGACGCGCCGCCGTTCGATGCGTCGACGATCACGGGGCGCTCGGACGACGACTGGCCCCGCGCGCGCATCGTGCTTCACCCCGCGCTCCAGCGGCTGACGCTGGCGTGGCCGTCGCACGACTACCGGATCGCGGCGCGCAAGGACGAGAACCCCAGCCGGCCCGGGCCTCGCGCCTGTCACGTCGTCGTGTACCGCGGCCCGGAGCTGCTGCACTGCCTCGAGGTCGACCGCGACGCCGCCGCCATGCTCGACGAGCTCGCGCGCGGCACCCCGCTTGGCGCCGCCTGCGAGCGTGCCGCGGAGACGTCGGGTACCGACATCGCCGCGTTCCAGGACAAGCTCGCGGGCTGGTTCTCCGAGTGGACCTCGCTCGGCTGGATCCGCGCAGTACGGTTCGACGCCTGAGGGGCGCGGTTCAGCGCGAAGCCTCGGCGGCCGAATTGCGGGGGCCTGCGAGGCCTCGATCCGACGCCGTCGGCTACTTACCGGCGTCCTTCGCCGTGAACGTCTTCGGGTGGAAGTTGAACGGGTAGTGCGCGCGGGTCTCGTACCCCTTCGTGCTGGCGGCGAACTTGATCTTCTTGATGACGTCGATGATGCACTGGCCGACGCTGGGCTCGAGGATCGAGGACTTCGTCGTGTCGACCGAAGCATCGGTGACGTTGCCTTGCGGATCGATGACCCACTTGATGTCGATGTCCCCCTCGATGCCCGGGTGAGCGGCGAGCGCCTTGTCGTAGCAGGAGCGTGCCTCGTCGCGGCGCGCCATCACGATGACCCGGATGTCCTCCGCGCTGCGGCCGGGCTCGCGTGCGCTCTGGCCATGCGTGCTCTTCGGGCCACCCTCGCCCTTCCTCTCCGTCGTCGTGTGTACGCTGCCGCCGAGCTTCGCGCCCTGGAGGTCGCCGCCGTCACCGAGCTGGGTGGTCGTGGTCGTGCCGCCGTTGCCGCCAGCGGACGTGCTCCCCGACGAGCCGCCCGTGTCCGAGGAGCCGCTCTGCCCCTCACCCGGGCTCGAGCCCTGGCTTGCCTCCTTGGCGTCCGACGACGTCGAGCCTTCGGGGGGG
>JAEZFI010000211.1 GCA_023437745.1 Actinomycetes bacterium | reverse complement strand
CCCCCCCGCCCCCCCCCCCCCCCCCACAAAACGGGCAGGGCGGTCCCTCGGATCACCGAGGGGCCTCCGTACGATGGAGCGGTGAGTGAGTTCGTCGTCATCGCAGGGCTGTCCGGCGCGGGTCGGTCGCAGGCTGCGAACAGCCTCGAGGACCTCGGCTGGTTCGTGATCGACAACCTGCCGCCACCCCTCATCCCGAAGGTGGCGGAGCTGGCCGCCGGGCCCCGGTCCTCGACGCCACGGGTCGCGCTCGTGCTGGGCGCCGACCCCGACACCGACGTGGTGAAGGTCGCCGTCACGGAGCTGCGCGCCACCGGGGCGACCGTCCGGACCCTGTTCCTCGACGCCTCGACCGACGTGCTCGTCCGTCGCTACGAGTCCACGAAGCGCCGCCACCCCTTCTCCAAGGGGTCGCTGAGCGAGGCGATCGAGACCGAGCGCGCCCTGCTGCGCAACGTGCGGGAGGCCGCCGACCTGGTCATCGACACGTCGGACAAGTCGAACCACGAGCTGCGCGCCCGCATCGAGGAGCTGTTCGGCGACGCGGGCATCGACACCATGCAGACGACGGTCATGTCGTTCGGGTACAAGCACGGCATCCCCAGCGACGTCGACCTGGTCATCGACTGCCGCTTCCTGCCCAACCCGTACTGGGACGAGGAGCTGCGGCCCTACTCAGGCCTCGACCAGCCGGTGATCGACTACCTCGAGCGCCAGGAGATCACCGCAGAGTTCCTGGACCGCCTCGAAGGGCTGATGGAGCTGCTCATCCCCGCGTACCGCGCCGAGGGCAAGGCCTACCTGACCATCGCCATGGGCTGCACCGGTGGCCGCCACCGGAGCGTCGCCATGGCCGAGGCGCTCGTGACCGCGCTCGCGCGCCACGGCGTCAGCGCCCGGGTCACCCATCGGGACGTCGCCAAGTGACGGGCCCCAGGATCGTCGCCATCGGTGGAGGTCGCGGCCTCGCCTCCAGCCTCAGCGCCGCCCGATCGCTCACCGAGGAGCTGACGGCCGTCGTCAGCGTCGCCGACGACGGCGGGTCGTCGGGGCGCATCAGCGAGTCGCTCGGACTGCCCGCGCTCGGCGATCTCCGCAAGGCGCTCGTCGCGCTCGCGGCCCCCGGCTCGTCGCTCGCCGCCGCGATGCACCACCGCTTCAGCGCAGGCGAGCTGGGCGGCCACGCGTTGGGCAACCTGCTGATCGCAGCGATGGCCGAGAACGGGGGCGACCTCGTCGGCTCGCTCGACGACGTCCGGGACCTGCTGGGGGCGACGGGGCGGGTGCTGCCCGGCGCGCTCGAGCCGGTGGTCCTGTGGGGCGAGACCGCCGACGGCGAATCGGTGAAGGGCCAGGTGGCCGTGATGCGCACCGCCGGGCTCGCCCGCGTCCGGCTCGACCGTCCCGACGTCCCCGTGCCGGACGCGGTGCCCGAGGCCATCCTGGCCGCGGACCTCGTGATCGTCGGGCCGGGGTCGCTCTACACGTCGGTCCTGGCGGCTTGCGCCGCCGACGCGGTGCGGGAGGCGGTGTCCGCCACCCGGGCCGACATCGTCTACGTGTGCAACCTGCGCCCCCAGCAGGCGGAGACGATCGGCTACGGCGCAGCGGACCACGTGGAGGCGCTCCAGCGCCACGGGATCGAGCCCGACGTGGTGCTGATCGACCCACGCGGACTCCCCGAGGGGGACCCGGTGCCCGGCGCGCGGCACACCCGGCTGGGGGCCGACGCCCACCCGGGGCACGACCCGGCGCTCCTCGCCGCCGCGATCGCCGACCTGGTGTGACGATTGGCGGGCGCCTCGCCCGATCTGGTGGCATGAGGGGCACAGATCAGACTCAACGGAGAGTGACATGACCATTCGTGTGGGCATCAACGGGTTCGGGCGCATCGGGCGGAACTTCTTCCGCGCTGCGAAGGAGCGTGGGGTCGACATCGACTTCGTCGCCGTCAACGACCTGGGCTCGCTCGAGACGATGGCGCTGCTCCTGAAGCGGGACTCGGTCGCCGGCACCTACCCGGGCAAGATCGACGTGGCGGGCGACGGCATCTCCGTCGACGGCGACGTCCTCAAGGTCGTGTCGCACCGCGATCCGGCGGAGATCCCGTGGGGTGACCTCGGGGTCGACGTGGTCATCGAGTCCACCGGCATCTTCACCAGCCGTGAGAAGGCGGCCCTCCACATCGACGGCGGGGCACCGCGGGTGATCGTGTCCGCTCCGGCCACCGGTGCCGACGCCACGTTCGTGGTCGGCGTCAACGACGACACCTTCGACCCGGCCGCCCACACCGTCGTGTCGAACGCGTCCTGCACTACCAACTGCTTCGTGCCGCTCATCAAGGTCCTCGACGACGCCTTCGGCGTGGAGAAGGGCCTAATGAACACGATCCACGCCTACACCGGCGACCAGATGCTGGTCGACGGCCCGCACAGCGACCCCCGGCGGGCCCGCGCCGCGGCCATCAACATCGTCCCCACGTCGACCGGCGCCGCCCGCGCCACGGGCCTCGTGCTGCAGTCGATGCAGGGCAAGCTCGACGGCACGTCGCTCCGTGTCCCGGTGCCCACCGGCTCGATCACCGACTTCACCGGCGTCCTCAAGCAGGACGTGACGGTCGAGCAGGTCAACGAGGCGTTCAAGGCCGCAGCAAGCGAGGGTCGCCTCCAGGGCATCCTCGAGTACTGCGACGAGCCGATCGTCAGCTCCGACATCGTCGGCTCGCCCTACTCCTCGATCTTCGACTCGGGCCTCACCATGGCGATGGGCAACCTCGTCAAGGTGCTCTCGTGGTACGACAACGAGGCCGGCTACTCGAACCGGCTCGTCGACCTCGCCCTGATCGTCGGCGCCGCCAACCACTGAGGGCTGCCAGCGCCAGCGCACGACGAGGCCAGTCGGGTAGCGCAGCCGAAGAGGCGAGCCTGCGAGCGAGCCTGAGGCGAAGCTGGCCCGACCGACGAGGAGAGATGAGATGAAGTTCGGCGTGCCGGAGCTCGAAGACCTGGGCGACGTGTCGGGGAAGTCGGTGCTGGTGCGCGTCGACTTCAACGTGCCCATCAAGGACGGTCGCATCACCGACGACCTGCGCATCACCGCCGCGCTGCCCACCCTGCAGTGGCTGCTCGACCGCGGTGCCAGCGTCACGGCCTGCACGCACCTCGGGCGGCCGAAGGGCCAGCCGGACCCGAAGTACTCCGTCGAGCCGGTTCGGGCCCGCCTCGCTGAGCTCGCTCCCGGCGTCACCCTGCTGGAGAACCTCCGCTACGACGCGGGGGAGGAGGGCAACGACTCCGCGTTCGTGGCGAAGCTCATCGAGGGCCACGACCTCTACGTGAACGATGCGTTCGGCGCGTCGCACCGGGCGCACGCCTCGATCGTGGGCCCGCCCCGCACCCTCCCGTCGGCGGCCGGTCGCCTGCTCGCCAAGGAGGTCGAGGTCCTCCTCGGCGTCCGCAACGACCCGACCCGGCCGTTC